>CAKZJN010000261.1 GCA_936943465.1 uncultured Rhodoferax sp. | reverse complement strand
ATGCCCAAGTATTGCAAATGGCTGCGCTGCGCCATCTCGAGGTCGCGCAGGTAAAACGCCAGGTCCGGCTCGGCAATCGCCTGCAGCGAAAATCCGTATTCGGCATTGAGTTGTTTGAACATGGCCGAGAGCATGGTGTGCATTTCGGTAGTCAGCCCCTTGACCGTCGCGAAATTGGCACGCAGGCGCTCAAAGGTTTCGGCATAGGATTTCTTAACCCCCAGCTTCAGGCCTTTTTGGGTCAGCGCCTCGGTCAGTTGGCGCATTTCGTCCTTGAGCACCTTGGAGCCCAGGATGCCAAACGCCTCTTTCAAGAGCTTCAGGTGGACCGATCGCACTGCATGAATCTTGGCGCCACCGGTATCAAAGTCCGCTTGTTCCTGCGCCACGCGGCCCCGCATGTGCTTGATCACACCGGCATTCTTGCCTTGCAAGCCCTGCAACTCCATCTTCTGCTCGGTCAGATCGCGCCGGCGGATATTCATCACCCGGCCGGTCTCCATCCGCAAATCGGAAATGTCCTTGTGAACCGCAAGCTTTAGCCAGCGCTGGCGCTGCTGCAGCATGCCATCGCCCAGGGCGTCCTCCAACAAACCGAGGCTGCTCTTTTGCAGCAGGTCCGCATCCCGATTCACTTTGGCCACCAAGCCCTTTTGAGCCGACACCGCAATCACCTGATCGCTGCGGATACCCAAGGTTTCGGCGGTCGTAGCCTTCTGGCGGTCAATCTGCGCCGCAATCTGCTCGGGCGTGCTGAGTTCATCCCACAGGGTGTCAATCTTGTTGAGTACCACCAGCCGCGACTCGGTTCCGACCCCATCGGCCACCAGATGCTCGCG
This sequence comes from uncultured Rhodoferax sp., assembly GCA_936943465.1. Taxonomy (GTDB): domain Bacteria; phylum Pseudomonadota; class Gammaproteobacteria; order Burkholderiales; family Burkholderiaceae_C; genus Allorhodoferax. The sequence continues at coordinate 1,357 of CAKZJN010000261.1, read as the reverse complement.
CCAGATCGCCAAGTCCGACTTGGTCACGCCCGTATCCGCGCCCAGAATAAAGATGACCGCCTGTGCCTGCGGAATCAGGCTGACCGTCAGTTCCGGCTCAGCACCGATGGCATTGAGCCCTGGCGTATCCAAAATCACCAGCCCCTGCTTTAACAAAGGATGGGCAATATTGATGAGTGCATGGCGCCATTTGGGCACCTCAACCAACCCCTGCGCATCGAGCACCGGGTTGTCTTCGGGAGCCTGGTTGTGCCAGAAGCCCAGAGCCCGGGCCTCCTCCTGCGTGACCCGAATGGTTTGCGAAACCATCTCGAAAGCCGCCGCCAGTTGTTGGGGGTTCTTTACGTCCAGGTCGACGCGGTTCCACTTTTCCGGAACCATGCGCCATTCCATCAAGGCCTGCGGTTGCAGACGCGTTTCAATGGGTAATAGCCGCAGGCAAGGGGGAACATCGGCATCAAACCCCATTTCGGTGGGGCACATGGTGGTGCGGCCTGCGCTGGCCGGCATGATGCGCCGGCCGTAGCCCGCGAAAAAGATGGCATTGATCATTTCCGACTTGCCGCGCGAGAACTCTGCGACAAACGCAACCATCACCTTGTCGGAACGCACCTGATCTTCCAGCCGCTTGAGTCGCTCCTTGACCGCAGCATCCAGCAGGTCGTGGTCCCCCATCCACTCTGACAGCAATTTCAGCCGCAAAGCGAATTCCCGGCGCCATGCGCCGTGTTGGTCCAATTGCTCATTGAAAGATGTAGCCAAGTGCCCCCCAGAGATGAATCAATATAGCATCCACAAGCCCGGTTTCATTCAGGGTTTCTGGCACGTGGGGCAGAAAAATGTGGAGCGCTGCCCCTGCCGGATGGACTTGATCGGGGCGGCGCAATGCCGGCACGGTTGGCCCTGACGGCCGTACACCATGGCTTCAAGTTGAAAGTAACCCGACTCGCCTTGGGCGTTGGAAAAGTCGCGCAGCGTGCTGCCGCCTTTTTCAACCGCCCGGGTCAGCACGTCGCGGATGCAAATTTGCAAACGCCGGGCGCGCGGGCGGCTTAGGCGATTGGCCCGGGTGGTGGGCCGGATGCCTGCCAGAAAAAGCGCCTCGGACGCATAAATGTTGCCAACCCCCACCACAACCTCACCGGCCAACAAAACCTGTTTGACCGGCGCGCTCCGCCCTTTCAGGGCAGCGTAGAAGCCCGCTTCGTCAAAATCTTCCCCCAGCGGCTCCACCCCCAAGTGACCCAATAGCTTTTGGGCAACCGCGTCATGCTCGCTCTGTGCAAACACTACGGCGCCAAAGCGGCGGGGATCGTTCAGGCGCAGGGTGCCACGGTCGGTTTCCAGATCAAAGTGG
>CAKZJN010000260.1 GCA_936943465.1 uncultured Rhodoferax sp. | reverse complement strand
GCGGTGACCGACATTCGCCGCATCGCAACCGCCATGCTCACCCACCACATCAACGGCGTGCCGGTGACCGGGGAGCAGGGGCGTCTGGTGGGGTATGTTTCGCGCAGTGATGTGTTGCGCGCGGTCGTCAAAGACCCGCCTTTGAGTTTGTGGCGCTAGTGCGCGGTTTGCAGTAACTTGGACACCAGCGGGTGCTGCACTTTTCTTTCGGTTCCGATGGCATAAAAGTGTTCGCTCACGCCCTCACAAGGCCCTAGCCGTCGCACCCCGTAGTGCGCTTGCAGATCGTCCTGCACCCACTCCGCTGCCGGGAACACCCCCATACCGCTCCCTGCAAAGGTTTTGAGCAAGGCGCTGTCTTCAAACTCGCCGACGATGCGCGGCCGAACCCCGCTGCGTTCAAGCCAGGCGTCCAGACGGTCGCGCACCGCGGTATGTGAGGTGGGCATTAGCAGAGGCACATCGGCCAGACTTTGTGGAAATTTCTTGCCCGCTACTTTTGCAAACTTCGAGGTGCCGTACCAAGCCATGGGCGACGTACCCATGGAGTGGCTGTACAACTTGATATTGGGGTTGGCCGGTGCGGGTCGATCAGAGAGCACCACATCCAACCGGTGCAAGGCCAGGTCGCCCAACAGGTCATCCAGCTCGCCGTCGTGGCACTGCAGTCGCAGGTTGGGTTCTTCCATCACCACCGCCAACAACTGATGCACTACCAGCTTGGGTAGTCCGTCACATACGCCCACCGCCAGCCGCACGGACGGCATGCTTGCAGCATCGCGTACCCGCGCAACCAGTCCTTCGCCCAACTGGAAGATCAGGTCTGCCTGCTGCATGGCAACCACGCCCGCTTCGGTTAGCACCAGACCACGACCGGCGGGCTTGAGCAGCGCATACCCCAATGCGCGCTCCAACTCACGCACCTGCGCGCTGACGGTTTGCACCGCCATATCCAGTTTGTCTGCGGCCCGCGAAATGCCACCCTCCTTGGCGACGACCCAAAAGTAGTACAGATGTTTGTAGTTGAAGGCAGCGCTCATGGTCAGTTTTTTAGGGAGTTTGTTTGAGAAATTATCTGCTTTCTTGGAATCGAATGCTTGCCTATCGTTGGGCCTTCTCGTACCAACTGGAGCAAACCCATGCAGATATTTTTTGAATCCCGCCACACGCACAGCGCGCAACTCAAAGAGGAGTCCTTGCAGCGTGTACGTTTCGTTTTGCGCCGAGTCAGCAGCTTTGTTCCCCATGCAAGGGTGCAGCTCTCGGACATCAACGGCCCCCGGGGCGGTGTCGACAAGCGTTGCCAGGTTGAACTCAAGACGGACAACGCCGGCACGGTGGTCATTTCGTCCGTTGCGAGCAACTGGAGAACCGCTCTGGAGCGGTCTTTGCGCCGTGCCATCCGAACCCTGACCCGTAGCCTGCAGAGGGCCAAACGGCCCACGCGCAACCGCCTCATGAAGTTAAGTCTCGACAGCTAAATCCTATTTACATCGAAGGAAATCAGAGTCATGAAAACCGATCTTTCCCCCTCCAATGGGTTCAACACCGCGCGTCTGCCCGGCTTGCTAAAGGCCGCAGGAACGCAGCATCCGGAGCACGTCATTCGGGTTCTGCGCAACACCTATGCCTTGCTCGCCATGACGCTGCTCTTCAGCGCGGGTGTAGCCGTGGCGACGCTCACGTTTGAATTGCCGGCACCGGGTCTGATCGTCACGCTGGTGGGCTACTTTGGCCTGCTATTTGCCGTGTACAAACTGCAAAACAGCGCCTGGGCCTTGCCTGCAGTCTTTGCCCTGACGGGCTTCATGGGCTACACCCTGGGGCCATTGCTGTCGCAAACCCTGGCCATGGCCAACGGTGCGCAAACCGTCACGCTGGCGCTGGCGGCCACGGGCGTTACGTTCCTGTCGCTGTCGGCCTATGTCCTGGTTACACGGCGTGACTTCAGCTTCATGGGCAGCTTCCTGTTTGCCGGCATGGTCATCGCGCTGATAGCCGGTGTGGCTGCCATCTTGTTGGAGATTCCGTCGCTGGCGTTGGTGGTGTCTGCCATGGTGGCGCTGCTATCCGCTGGCCTGATCCTGTTCGAGACCAGCAACATTGTGAACGGCGGCGAGACCAACTACGTCATGGCGACCGTGAGCCTGTACGTTTCGGTGTTCAACCTGTTCACCAGTCTGCTGAGCCTGTTTGGCTTGGGAGGCTCCAATGAGTGACGCAATGATTCCGGAAATGGCTGTAGGAGCGCTGGCGCTGGCATTCGCCATCCTCTATGCCGCGTGGCACGAATACCAGAGAAACAACCAGCGCGACGCCCGTTTGCTGGCAACCGTAGCGGCCATGGGCCTTGCGGGTAGCGCCGGGTTGTGGTGGTCGTGAGTGCCCCGAACTGACCGATAGCCAGGAGGACTGATGCAAGCCTTTGCCGACCCCGCCATTCTGTTTTTCGTGTTTGGCATGGTGGCGGGCTTGCTCAAGTCCAACCTGGAGATCCCGGCACCCATTTCGCGCTTTTTGTCGCTGTATCTGCTGATGGCCTTGGGGCTCAAAGGGGGCTTCGCCCTTGCCAAGTCGGGCTTGACGCTGGAGGTGGCAATTAGCCTGGGTGCTGCCCTGTTCCTCGCCTTTTTGGTTCCCATGCTGGGCTACCTGTTGCTGCGGCGCCTGGTTAGTCGATTGGATGCGGCGGCCATCGCCGCGACCTATGGGTCCGTCAGCGCGGTCACTTTCATCACCGCCGTTCAAACCCTGGACAACCACGGCATTGCGTACGGCGGTCACATGGCTGCGGCCATGGCCCTGATGGAGTCACCCGCCATCATTCTGGCTGTGGTGCTGGCCACGCACGCACGGCTGCAAGGCGCAACACCCACTGGAACACCCGCGCAATTGCCGGGACGTTCTTCCGTATTCCCCGTCCTGCGCGAAGCCCTGACGGATGGCGCGCAGATGTTGCTCCTCGGTGCCATGCTGATTGGCATCCTGACCGGTGAGTCGGGGCAGGCCGCGATGAAGCCGTTCTCAGCAGACTTGTTCAAGGGCATGCTGGCGTTCTTCCTGCTCGACATGGGATTGATGGCTGCCCGCAACATGGGCCAGCTCAAAGGGCAATCAGGCTGGTTGCTGATCTATGCCATCGCTGGTCCTCTGGTGCACGCGTCAATCGCGCTGCTGCTGGGAGACCTGCTGGACATGGCACCCGGCAACGTGGTTCTGCTAATGGTGCTGGCCGCCAGCGCTTCCTACATAGCCGTGCCCGCGGTCTTGCGCCATGCCATTCCCGAAGCCAACCCAACGCTGTATTTTGGGCTGTCGCTGGGATTGACGTTCCCTTTCAACATCCTGATTGGAATTCCGCTGTACCTGCATGCAGCGGAACGATGGCTTTAGTTTTTTTGTTTTTTCTCACGCACTTTTTAAAGGAGATTTTTATGCGCAGATATCCTCAAAACAGCCCGCTGGCAGCAGCCCGCATCGTAGCCCTGACCACGGTGGCGGACGGTGATCTGAACCGGTCTGAACTTGCATTACTCGACGAACTGGCCGCCCATGAACGACTCGGAATACCACGCGAAACCCTGCATGCCGTCATGGATACGTTTTATGAAGACCTGATATCCAGCAAGCAACTCGCCTGGGCCGATTCCTGCCCGGTGGACGAGTACACCCTGAAGGAGTTGCTGGCGGAAGTGGACGACCCAAGCCTGCGCCGCACCGTGTTGGACTTGTGCGTTCGGGTGGCCGAGGTGGATGGCTACGTGGCAGAGGGCGAGTCCATCGTGCTGGTAACAGCCGTCGAGCAATGGGGCTTGCAGAGGGAGCGCTTAGCCATGGTTGCGACAGACTGTTCGTAACTTGAATTGTGATTACATGACTTCGTCGGCCCACACCTCAAAGCGCTGCAAGGTGTTGGGCCCGAAGGTGTTCGTTAGCGCCACATCGCAGGCGTCACGGCCGCGGGCCATGAGCACGCGCCCAATGCGGGGCGTATTGTTGCGCGCATCAAAGGTGTACCAGCGGTCGCCCAGGTAGGCCTCGAACCAACCGGCAAAGTCCATCGGCCCCGGTACGGCTGGGATGCGGATGTCGCCCAGATAGCCGGTGCAGTAGCGCGCCGGGATGTTCATGCAACGGCAAAAGGCAATCGCCAGATGCGCGTAGTCGCGGCACACGCCTTGCCGCTCGCGGTAGGCCTCAGCGGCGGTGCGGGTGCGCCGCGCAAACGGGTAGCCAAAGTGGATGTGCTGGTGCACAAAGTCGCAGATGGCCTGCACCCGGGCCCAGCCTGTGGGCCCGCCGCCAAAGTGTGACCAGGCCACATCGGCCAACAGGTCGGTCTCAACATAACGGCTGCCCAGCAGATAGACCAGGGTGGACTCGGGCAGGCATTCCACCGGCAACTGCACCGCGTCATGCGCGACCACGTCGGGTAAGCCGCTGTCGTGCACCAGCGCATCGGTGCGCAAACTGAGCAGCCCCTGCGGCGCGACCAGGCGACTGCACCAGTTGCCAAACCTATCGCGGTAGGGAGTTACTTGCACCGGCGGGTTGGTAACCAGCAGGTCCGGGTAAAGCAGGTCGCCTGCGCGCGAATAGTGAATGTGGAGCGACACAATCATCGGCGTGGGGGCTGGGCAGTCGATCTCCATTTCAAACCCGACCCGTATTTTTAGACCAGGTCCGGTAGGTGACAACGGAGGCGGCACGGAGACCCCCAACGGACTTTGCGTCTGGATAGGCATGGCGTGGGGGGAGATTGCCTACGCCAACAAGGGGTCTGGTCAGACCGTAGGGGGCATCTCGAGGTTCAAACCAGTGTAGGTCGCATTGCGCACATGGGGTGGTTTAAATTGTTCAGCCCCATGCACCCATAACCAATAAAGCCACTAACGCCACTAACTTTCTTCTGGAACCATATCGATCGCGCCACATGGGCACTCCGCAGCGCAAACGCCGCAGCCCTTGCAATAGTCGTAGTTGAACTTAAAGCGATCGCCGGGGCCGAGCTTGATCACCGCGTTGTCGGGGCACACGCCGTAGCAGTTGTCGCACTCAAAGCAGTTGCCGCACGAAAGACAGCGCCGCGCTTCAAACAGGGCGTTGCTTTCGGTCAGGCCCCCTTGCACCTCGTCAAAGCTGCTGGTGCGCCGGGCAATTTCGAGTTGCGGCCGCACCGTCTTGGGCGCATCGCTGTAGTACCAGCTATTGATGCGGTCAAAGCTGGC
>CAKZJN010000259.1 GCA_936943465.1 uncultured Rhodoferax sp. | reverse complement strand
ACACGCTTCATCCTCATCCAGACCAGCCATGCCGGCAATGTCGGCGCCGCTGCCCGCGCCATGAAAACCATGGGTTTTGACGACCTGGTGCTGGTCGCACCGCGCTGGGCCAACGTGCTGCGCCGGGACGAAACCATTCAGCGCGCCAGTGGCGCCCTGGACGTGCTGGAAAAGTGCCGCATTGTGGACACGCTGGACGAGGCGCTCGACGGCATGACGCACCTGTGCGCCACCGCGATGACACCGCGCGACTTCGGGCCGCCCACCACCACGCCACGGGAGCACTTTGCGCAACTCGTGGCCGACATGCGCACGGCAGCTTCGTTGCCGAATGCCGGTGCACACACCGGCGTGGCGTTTTTGTTTGGCTCCGAGCGCTTTGGCATGCGCAACGAAGACGTGTACCGCTGCCACACCTGCTTGAGTATTCCCAGCAATCCGCAATTCGGCTCGCTGAATATCGGTGCCGCGCTGCAGGTGGTGGCCTACGACTGGCGTCTAGCGCTGGGCGGGTTTGCCGATGCGCCGCCTTTGCCCCAGCCCGCAGCCAAGCTGGCCGATGCGGCCCAGGTGAGCGGCATGCTGAACCATCTGGAACAGGCGCTGGTGGCGCTGGAGTTTCTGGACCCGGCTGCGCCCAAGAAGCTGATGCCTAGGCTGAACGCGTTGTTCAACCGGGCTGCGGTCACGCAGGAGGAAATTCATATCCTGCGCGGCATTGCCAAGTCCATCCTGCAACTGCCGGGTGCGAAGGAGGCGCTGGCGGGCAAGGCCACCTTGGCGACAGTGGCAAGCGCTGCCGGGCCGTCCGGGCAAGAGCCCAGCGTTTAGACTCGGAACCATGTTTTCCCGCCTACGCTCCGACATTCAGTGCATTCTTGACCGTGACCCCGCTGCGCGCAGCACCTGGGAGGTGCTGACCTGTTATCCGGGGCTGCATGCGGTGGTGTTGCACCGTCCGGCACACTGGTTCTGGACGCATGGTTTTCTGTGGCTCGGGCGGTTCACCTCGCATGTGGCGCGCTTCCTGACCGGCATTGAAATCCATCCGGGCGCCAAGATCGGCAACCGTGTGTTCTTTGACCACGCCATGGGCACCGTGGTGGGCGAAACCGCCGAAATTGGCGATGGTTGCACCATTTACCAGGGCGTGACACTGGGCGGCACCTCGCTCTACAAGGGCGCCAAGCGCCACCCCACTCTGGGCAAAGACGTGGTGGTCAGTGCCGGGGCCAAGGTGCTGGGCGGCTTTGAGGTGGGCGATGGCGCCAAGATCGGCAGCAATGCTGTGGTCATCAAGCCGGTGCCGGCGGGTGCCACTGCGGTGGGCATTCCGGCACGCATCATCCAGTCCAAGCCGGGTGAAAGTGCCGATGTAGTGTCCTCGGACAACAAGTTTTCAGCCTACGGCATCACCAAGGAAGACGACCCGCTTAGTCAGGCCTTGCACGGCCTGATCAACAGCGCCGCATCGCAGGACCACCAGATCACGCTCTTGTGGAAGGCGATTGAAACCCTGTCCACGCAGAAGAACGCAGTGGCGGACTGCATGCCCGAGGATGCGGCCCGCAAAGAGTGCTTTGAGGCCGAAAAGCTGAACCAGCTCGTCGGCGAGTAAGCGGCAAAACTGCCGCTTTAGCTCAGGTGCTGGTTCTGGCCGGACGCACCGCCGTTTTGGGCCGGAATGCCTTGCAGACCGTGTCCACAGTTTCCAGGTACGGGCCACCAATCAGGTCGATGCAATAGGGCACGGCGGCAAAAATGCCGGCGACCTTGCTTTTGCCTTCAGCGTCCTTCAAACCTTCCAGTGTTTCGGCGATGGACTTGGGCTGCCCCGGCAGGTTGATGATGAGCGTCTGACCCCGGATCACGGCCACCTGCCGCGACAGGATGGCGGTGGGCACAAACTCCAGGCTGATGCGGCGCATCTGCTCGCCAAACCCCGGCATTTCCTTGTCCGCTACCGCCAGCGTGGCTTCGGGCGTGACATCGCGCAGGGCCGGGCCAGTGCCGCCGGTGGTCAGCACCAAGGCGCAGCCGGCATCCACCAATTCAATCAGGGTTTGGCTGATGCCGTTTTTCTCGTCGGGAATCAGCCGGGCTTCAAACGTGATCGGGTTCTGCAGGGCCCGGCTCAACCAGTCCTGCAAGGCGGGAAGGCCCTTGTCTTCGTAGACGCCGCTGGAGGCGCGGTCGCTGATAGAGACGATGCCGATTTTTACGGGGTCGCAAGCGACGGTGGGCTCAGGAGTACTCATGGCGTTGGGATGTTTCAGGCGTCGTGGCCGTCATAGCCGTCACCCGCTTGAAGCGTGGGCTCGGGCTGTTCCTGGGCGCTGATCAGTTGCTCGCGCACCAGTTGAAAAATATCGCGGTAGGCGCGGCCGTGGCGGGGTGCCAAACCGGGCTTTTCGGGCTTGGCATCTTTGCGGGCCTGGCGTACCAGGGAGCGCAGTTGCTGGCTGTCGGTAGTCGGGCTGAGATTCAGCCATTGGCCTACCGCGTCGTCATCGGCAATCAGTCGGTCACGCCATTGCTCGGCCTGGTGCAGCAGCAACGTCTCTTTGGCCGAGGGCATGTGTTGCTCCACCAGCGCGGCGCGGATGGCTTCAATCATTTCGGGTTCCAGCTTGCGCATCAGCTTGCCGATGAACTGCATCTGGCGGCGGATGGCCTCGAAATTGGTCAGGCGCTTGGCCTCGGTGACGGCATCAATCAGCTTCTCGGGCAGCGCCAGGCGCGTCATCAGATCGGCACGCAGGGTCAGCAGCTCCTCGCCGAGTTCTTGTTGCTCGTCGCTTTCGCGCTTGAGGTCGGTACGGGTTGGCTCGTCCGTGCCCTTGAGCTCGCGTTTGTATTCGAGATCCAGGGCGCTGCCTTCGGCGACGAATTGGCCGCGGACGTAATAGCCTTTTTTCAGTTTGCGTGACATAGCCAAGTATCATAGCCGTCGCCATGAAGAAACACCCCTCTGCGCCCCGCGCCGCCTCCGGCCCATCCACTTCTGCAAGCACCCAGACCGCCCCAACGGCGGG
>CAKZJN010000258.1 GCA_936943465.1 uncultured Rhodoferax sp. | reverse complement strand
TTGGGTGTGGCCCGCGCGCTCTGGCTGGCACCGGCCGGCACGGCCCTGCCCGACGCGCCCGCTTTGGCTACAGAAACTTGGTTGTGGAGCGAGGTCCAGAGCGGCATTGCCACGCTGACCCAGCCGGTTTTCGAGGCGTTTGTGCCGCAAATGCTGAATTACGAATCGGTAGGGGGCGTCAATTTCAAGAAGGGCTGTTACCCCGGCCAGGAGGTGGTGGCACGCAGCCAGTTTCGTGGCACGCTCAAGCGGCGCGCCTTTCTGACCCACGCCAAAGGTCTGCTGACGCCAGGTCAAGAGGTTTTCAGTAGTGGCGATGCCAGCCAGCCGGTCGGGCTGGTGGTGCAGTCTGCGGCCGCACCACACGGTGGCTGGGATGCCCTCGTTTCCTTGCAGTTATCCGCCCTGGAAAGTGGCACGCTCCACGTCGGTTCTGCGTCGGGTGACGAGCTCGCCATATTGCCGCTGCCTTACGCGCTGCTGGAAGACATCTAGCGCACGCAAATAAGCCAAAACTAGCGGGCGCAGTGTTTAAACGCCCGACTTCGGTTTCATAATGGCGGCAGGCCTTGTCACACACGATTGGCAGAAATACATGTCTACTCCCCTCACCAAAGAAGAAGCGTTTACCCGCCTGGGTGCGATCACCCGCGAGATGCACGAAGCGCTGACGGTGCTTGGCAGCAATAACCTCCACAACATCGTTCAAGAGATTCCCAACGCCCGCGACCGACTGGCCTATGTCGGCAAGATGACCGAAAACGCGGCCAACAAGGTGTTGACCTTGGTTGAAAAGGCCAAGCCCGAGTGCAACGATCTGCAAACCCGTGGCGTGCAACTGGGTGAATCGCTAACCCGCATGGCCGCCAACCCCAACATGACGGTGGATCTGGCGCGCGGCATGATGGTGACTTGCGGCAAATTTGCGCAAAGCACCGCCAAGTTTGCCGAGCAACAAAGCGAAGTGCTCAGCGACATCATGATGGCGCAGGATTTTCAGGACTTGTCGGGCCAGGTGATTCAAAAGGTTATCGACATCATTACCCGCACCGAGTTGCAACTGGTTCAACTGCTGGTGGACAGTTCGCCCGAGCAGGCGCCGGTAGAACCTGAAGTCAAAGAACCCGCTACGGTGGACACCCACGTGCTGGACGGCCCGCAGATTGCCGACAAGGCCCTGAAGCAGGACGACGTGGACGATTTGCTGGCGTCGCTGGGCTTTTAGGCCCAGCCCAGTGCGGTAGCCGCCTCGCCGGCACTGCCTTCAAAAGGTTTTCTGCATTTCGATGTGCGGGATGCCGGCCTCATCAAACACCGGCCCTTGCGCGGTAAAACCGTGCTTTTCATAGAACGACTGGGCGCTAACCTGGGCATGCAGCGTCACTGCGCGGTCGCCGCGCTGCCTTGACGCCTCCACCAGCGACTGCAATAACTGCCCGCCCAGCCCGCTGCTACGCAACGGTCGGGCCACCGCCATGCGGCCAATGCGCCCGCAACTGGCACTTTCATGAACCAAGCGGCCACAGGCAATCGGTTGCTCCAGCAAATTGACAAATACCGCATGCACGCCCGTGGCGTCGTGCGCATCGCACATCAGGTCTGGTGCAATGCCCTGCTCTTGGGCAAACACCTGGTGCCGCAAGGCCGTGCTCCCGTCACCTAACGTCTGCCAGTTGCCCAGGCGCTGTTGCACCATTTGCTCGCCGGCGTCAAAACCTTCGTAAAGCCGGCGCAAGCCCGGAGGCACCGGCTTGGAGGTCTGGCTATGCGGGTCGGCAAATACATATATCAGCTCACCGGTCACCAGCAACTGCTGGCCCCGGAAAATGCCGCCTTGCAGGGTGATGGACGAATTGCCGATGCGGGCGCAGCGCAGGCCGACATCAATTACATCGTCGTATTCGGCCGAGGCAAAGTACTCAATGCTGACCTTTTTGACATACAGGTCGCCGTCCATCAGGGCCATCGTCGGGTGGTAGTCCGCGGCAAAACCGCGCCACAAGGCGGCCAGCGCAGTATCAAAGTACATCAGGTAATGGGCGTTGAAGACGATCTTCTGCAAGTCCACTTCGGCCCAGCGCACGCGCATGCGGTCAAGGCAGCGGAAATCTGACTTTTTCGGTGTCATAACTGGAAAGCCTCCTTCAGCGCCCGCGCCGCATCGGCGTGGGCTTGTGCCGCTTCGGGCACGGCACGCCCCATCTTGATGAACTCATGCACCACGCCCCGGTAAATCTCCAAGTCCACCGGCACCCCAGCCATTCTTAACCGGTCGGCATAGGCCACGCCTTCGTCCACCAGCGGATCACATTCCGCCAGGCCCAGCCAGGCCGGTGCCACACCGTGCAGTTCGGCCTCGTGGCCCTCGGGCGTGCGCCCGTCCAGCGGGGCAAAACGCCAGTCGTCGCGGTCTTCTGGGCTGCGAATATAGTGCTCAAAAAAATAGGTAATCTGCGCCTCATCCAGCAAAAATCCCTTGGCAAAGCGCTTGTGGGACGCGGTGTTCTGGTGGCCCACCGTACCCGGATAAAACAGCAGTTGCAGGCAAAGTTTCACGCCGGCATCGCGCGCCAGAATGGCGCAGACCGCCGACAAGGTGCCACCGGCACTGTCGCCGCCCACCGCCACGCGCTGGCTATCCAACCCCCGTTCAGCACCCAACTTGGCAACCCACTGCAGCACGTCCCAGGCGTCTTCCTGCGCCTGCGGAAACTTGTGCTCGGGCGCCAGTCGGTAGTCCACCGACAGTACCGCGCAATGCGCCAGATGGCTCAGGCGTCGGCACAAGATGTCATGCGTCGCGATGCTGCCAATGGTGAAACCACCGCCGTGCAAGTACACCAGCACCGGCAAATGGGGTCCGGCGGGTGCTACCAGGCGCACCGGAATCGGGTAGCCATCGCGGGCGTTCACCGTAAAGTCTTCGACCCGGTCCATGTTTTGGCGCGGCAACTCCAGCACCTCGGCAGCGCCGGCATACAGGCTGCGGGCCTGCTGCGGGGTCAAGGCATGCATGGGAATCTTCTGGGCACGGTGCATGCGTTCGAGCACCTTGTGCATGGTGGGCGTGAGCAGGGCGTGCGGATTGCGGTGACTCATAGGCGACTGGCGGGCTAGAAAAAACGGTCAATATGGGTACAGTCAGCCGGTCATCCTACACGCCGCTTTGCCATGTCCCTTATTTATTACATCACGCAGGTTCAGTTCGAATTTGGCGCCATACGCCTGCTGCAGGCGGAGTGCCAGCGGGTGGGCATTTCGCGCCCGCTGATCGTCACCGATCCGGGCGTCAAGGCGGCCGGCATTCTGCAAAAGGCGCTTGATGCGCTGGGCCAGCCCGACTGCGCCGTGTTCGACCAAACGCCCTCCAACCCCACCGAAGCGGCGGTGCGCGCCGCTGCCGAAATCTACCGGAGCCGGCGCTGTGACGGCCTGATTGCGGTCGGCGGCGGCTCTGCCATTGACTGTGCCAAGGGCGTGGCGATTGCCGCCACACACGAAGGCCCCCTCACCCACTACGCCACCATTGAAGGGGGCAGCCCCCGCATCACTGACCGGGTGGCACCGTTGATTGCCGTGCCCACCACCAGCGGCACCGGCAGCGAAGTGGCGCGCGGTGCCATCATCATCGTGGACGACCACCGCAAGCTGGGTTTTCACTCCTGGCACCTGGTGCCCAAGACCGCCATTTGCGACCCCGAACTCACTTTGGGCCTGCCGCCCATGCTGACCGCCGCCACCGGCATGGACGCGATTGCGCACTGCATGGAAACCTTCATGGCGCCGCCCTTTAACCCGCCCGCCGACGGCATTGCGTTGGACGGGCTGGA
>CAKZJN010000257.1 GCA_936943465.1 uncultured Rhodoferax sp. | reverse complement strand
TGGCTCTCTGCCCCCCGAGGGGGCTAATCCGGCTTGGGGCGGCCCGGCGCCGGATTGCAGTTAGGCCTTCGACGCACTTGCCAGCTTCCGAAATTCAGGCTCTTTGCGACAGGGCTTTGTCCACGCCGCGGTTGGCTAGCGCGTCAGCGCGCTCATTGCCGGGGTCGCCGGCGTGGCCTTTTACCCAGCGCCAATCGATCTGGTGTCCGGAACCTGAAACCAGGGCGTCCAGGCGTTGCCAAAGGTCCACGTTCTTGACCGGTTGCTTGGAAGCAGTTTTCCAGCCCTTGGCCTTCCAGCCGCTGAGCCACTCGGTGATGCCCTTCAAAACGTACTGGCTATCCAAGTGCAACACCACCATGCAAGGTCGCTTCAAGGCCGAAAGTGCTTCAATTACGGCCATCATTTCCATGCGGTTATTGGTGGTTCCGAGTTCTCCTCCGAACAATTCTTTTTCGGTGCCGTCGGCCGAGCGCAGCAACACGCCCCAGCCGCCAGGACCCGGGTTTCCTTTGCAGGCCCCATCGGTATAAATCACCACCTCATTCACTCTTTTTTCTCCAATTGGGAATAGTCGGTCACGCTGTTGGCCACCGATACCGGTTTGACCACCCGAGACGGTTTAGTTTTCCATGCCGGGCCCAACAGGCGCATGCCACGCACCCGCTTGACCGCCACCACGAAGTAGGCTGCTCCAAAGATCGGCCACCAGCGGCTGCCTGCCCGGTCCATCCAGGCGAAGCGTTGCAACCATTTCTCGGTTCGCAAGGCCGGTCGGTAGCAGCCAAACTCACTCTGCTCCACTTCAAAGCTGAGCAGCCGCAACCAGTCACGCAGGCGCCAAGAACCAATGAATTCGCCCTCCTCCGGCAAGAACAACGGGGCTTGCCCGAGTCGCCGGACCAGGCGCCCGCGACGCTGTTTGAAGCCCCACAAGCTCGTTGGATTCAGCCCGCAAATCACCACCCGACCTTCAGGCACCAGCACCCGCTCCACCTCGCGCAGCGTCGCGTGGGGGTCTTCGCTGGCTTCCAGGGTGTGTGGCAGAACCACCAAGTCCAGGCTGCTGGAGGCAAACGGCAAGGCGGTGAAGTCGGTCAGCAAGGCCTCGCTACGCACCGATGCAATCTTTACCTGTTGCAACCGGTCCAGCGCCAGCCATTGGTGCGGCATGCGGTTAGTATGCAGGCCATCGATCTGAGACAGCCCCAATTGCAACGCGTGGTAGCCAAAAATGTCGGCCACCGCAGCATCAATTTGGGCCTGTTCCCAAGCCAGCAGGTAGCGCCCTGCCGGCGTCTCCAGCCAGTCGTCCAAACTTATAATTGAATCGCTCATGAAGTTAATTCCGCTGCCCGCTTTTTCCGACAACTACATCTGGATGCTGCACGACGGGCGCCGGGCCATGGTGGTCGATCCGGGTGATGCCCAGCCTGTGCTGGACGCCCTTCAAATTGAGGGGCTGCAGCTTGAATCCATTGTAGTCACGCACCACCATGTGGATCACACCGGCGGTGTGGCCGAATTGCGCGACGCCACCGGTGCGCAGGTTTATGGACCGGCCGGCGAGGAAATGCCCGAGCCCTTGACCCGCCTCAGCGGCGGCGATGTCTGCGACACGCTTGGGCTTAGCTTTCAGGTTTTCGATGTGCCAGGTCACACGGCGGGCCATATCGCGTTTTATTGCGAAGCCTGGGACGGCGCGCCGCTGCTGTTTTGCGGTGACACGCTGTTTAGTGCCGGTTGCGGTCGACTGTTTGAAGGCACACCGGCGCAAATGCTGGCGTCCCTCGACACCCTGTCGGCCCTGCCAGACGCCACCCGTGTCTGCTGCACGCACGAATACACCCTGAGCAACCTGAAATTCGCGCTCGCCGTGGAGCCCGACAACCAGGAGTTGCAGCAGTACAACGCCCAATGTGTTGCGCTGCGTGCCCAGAATCTACCCACCCTGCCCTCCAGCATGGCGCTGGAACGCAAGATCAACCCTTTCCTGCGCAGCCGCATCCCCGCAGTAATGGCTGCTGCGCAAGCCCATGACGCAGCGATGGCCCTCCAATCCGGGGCCTTTGCCACCTTGCGTCAATGGAAGAACGACTACCGATGAACGGCTTCAAGACCCTGTGCCTGTGCGCCCTGCTGTGGCTCACCGGCTGTGCCTCCACGCCCAGCAACCTGCCAGCCACTGCGGCTCCTTCGAACGACGGCCTGGAGTTGTCCAACAGTCCGACTTTGGGTAACCCGCCCAAGACATCGGCCGCCTCGGCCCCAGGTGTTGCTTCGCCAACCCAGTCCCCCAAGGCAGCTCCCTCCAGTGGAACGCCGAGCCAGGCGTCGGCCGTGTCACAGGCCGAAGAGTCCAGTTTGGGTACCAGTTCGCGTGCCGTTGCCTCGCTTTCGTCTCCGCGCGACTTGTGGGAGCGCATACGCCGGGGTTACGCCATGCCCGACCTCGACAACGGCTTGGTGCATGACCGCGAGCAGTGGTACGCCACGCGGCCGGACTACATCTTCCGCATGACAGAGCGCTCCAAGAAGTACCTGTTCCACATCGTCGAAGAACTGGAACTGCGCAACATGCCGACCGAACTCGCGCTGCTGCCGTTTGTCGAAAGCGCCTTCAATCCGCAGGCCGTTTCCAGCGCCAAGGCCGCCGGCATGTGGCAGTTCATGCCGGCTACGGGCCGCACTTTTGAGCTCAAGCAAAACGTCTTCCGCGATGACCGGCGCGATGTGCTGGCCTCCACCCGCGCCGCGCTGGATTACCTGCAAAAGTTGTATGGCATGTTCGGCGACTGGCACCTGGCGCTGGCCGCTTACAACTGGGGCGAAGGCAGCGTGGGCAGGGCCATTGCCAAAAGCAAACGAGTCGGCCAAGGCGTCGCCTATACCGACATCAACATGCCCATGGAGACGCGTCTTTATGTGCCCAAGCTGCAGGCCATCAAGAACATCGTGGCCCAGCCGGAGTTGTTTAATTCGCGCCTGCCCGACATCGGAAACCACCCGTACTTTGACACCGTCACCATCCGCCGTGACATGGACGTGGTACTGGCCGCCCGCTTGGCCGAGGTGCCACTGGACGACTTCAAGGCACTGAATCCTTCCGTCAACAAGCCGGTGATTCTGGCTGCGGGAACACCGCAAATTTTGCTGCCCTGGGACAACGCCAAAGTCTTTCAGACCAACCTCGATGCCTACAGCGGCGGACGTCTGGCGAGTTGGACGGTGTGGGTGGCGCCCACTGCCATGCGCGCGGCGGATGCCGCCAAGAGAGCCGGCATGGGCGAAGCAGAGTTCCGCGCCATCAACAACATTCCCCCACGCATGCTGATTCGCCCGGGCTCGGCCTTGCTGGTGCCACGCGGCGCGCATTCCGGTCAGGACGTGACCAGCCATGTCGCCGATACCGGTCAGGTGAGTCTTTCGCCCGAGGTGGTGTTGAAAAAGGTGGTGGTACGGGCGGGCCGCAATGCCTCGGTACCCGCCATCGCCGCACGCTACAAGGTCAGTGCAGCCAATGTGGCGCAATGGAACCGCGTAAGTGCCAGCGCCACTTTCAAAAGCACGCAGTCCGTGATCTTGTACCTACCGCAAAGCCAGGCACGTCAGAGCGCGGCACCGGCCAAAGGTTCCAAGGCCGGCAACAAGAAGCCCGCTGCCAAATCTAGCAAACCGGCAGCCGTGACTGCGCCCAAGAAGAAGTTGAAAAAGAAGTGATCAGCGGTAGCCGCTAAACAGAATCGCCACGTTCACCGCCAAGGCGGCGGTGAACACCAGGCTGCGCAAAGCGGCCTTGTCCATCACATACAAGCCGATGTACGCGACCCGCAACACCACGTAAGAAAAAGCCAGTGTGTCCACCCGGGCCGGGTCGGCGCCCAATTGCAGCGCCAAAGCCACGGCACCGATAAAGAACGGCAACCCCTCAAAGCTGTTGGCCTGCGCCGCGTTGGCCCGCGCGCGCCAGTCGGTTTGCGACGCCAGCCAGGCACGCGGATTGGAGTTGTCATAGCCTCCCTTGCGCGGTGACACGGTGAACATGCCCCACTTGGCCAAGCCCGCGCAGGCGATGGGCAACAGGGAAGCGATCAGCACACACCAGTGCGCAAGCGCGAAATGCCCAGCGTTCATGATTTCTCCTTCGGGTTGGGTAAGGTCGGATCAGCGCCGGTCAACCAGCGCGTGGGCGATGGTGCCCAGATCCACGTATTCCAGTTCACTGCCAATCGGCACACCACGGGCCAGACGCGTGGGCTTAACTCCCCGCGCCCTCAGCCCTTCACTGATCACATGGGCCGTGGCCTCGCCCTCGGCGGTGAAGTTGGTCGCCAGAATCACTTCTTGCACCACGCCGTCACAGGCCCGCTCAAACAGTTTTTTCAGGCCCAACTCATGGGGGCCAATGCCATCCAACGGACTGAGTTTGCCCATCAGCACAAAGTACAGCCCGCCATAGGCGCCCGTGCGCTCCATGGCGCTCTGATCGGCCGGGGTTTCCACCACACACAGTTTGGTCTGGTCGCGCGACTCGTTCATGCAGGTGTCGCACACCGCATGTTCGGTAAAGGTGTTGCACAACTCGCAATGCCGGGTCAGCTTGCAGGCCTCGTCCAGCGCACGGGCCAGGTTTTGCGCTGCGGCACGGTCGTGCTGCAACAGGTGAAAAGCCATCCGCTGCGCCGACTTCACGCCCACGCCCGGCAGGCGCTTGAGCGCCTGAATCAGGGCGTCGAGCGAATGCGCGTCAGACATGCCGTGGCGGGCAGGTCATCAGAACGGGAACTTCATGCCACCGGGCAGGCCCGGCATGCCGGCGGTGATCTTGCCCATTTTTTCGCTGGAGGTTTCTTCGGCCTTGCGCACGGCCGCATTGAAGGCAGCCGCCACCAGGTCTTCGAGCATGTCCTTGTCATCGGCCAGCAGGCTCGGGTCAATGACCACACGCTTTACGTCGTGTTTGCAGGTCATGGTGACCTTGACCAGGCCAGCACCGGATTCACCGGTGACTTCGATCAGGCCCAATTCATCCTGGGCTTTCTTCATGTTGTCCTGCATCGCCTGCGCTTGCTTCATCAGTCCGGCGAGTTGTCCTTTGTTGAACATGGTTTTCCTTTGGGGGTTTCTAAAAAATTACAAGGGCTTGATGGAGCCGGGCACGATTTTCGCGCCAAAGTCGCGCATCATCGCCTGCACAAACGGGTCGTCCAGAATGATTTTTTCGGCCGCCCGCTGCTTCTCTTCGGAAGCTGCAGCGTTGCGACGGGCCGGGCAATCGGTGATGCGGCCGACTTCCACGACCAGCTTCACCGCGTGTCCGGCGTTGTTCAATGCGTTAGTCAGGCGGTCGCGCGAACCCGGCTGATTCAGCGTTTCGCGCTCCACCCGCAACAGCCACTGGTCGGTATCGCGGGCCACCAACTGCGATTGCAGGGCCAGCTCACGCACCAGCGCGGTAATGGCTTCGGCCGCAATCAGTTGCTGCACCGTGGCATGCCAAAAATCACCTTCTTCCGTGGGAATCAGGACCGGCGCCGCCGGGCTGATGCCCAGGTCGGCGCGGGACTCGGCCTGCTGCCGGATCACCGGCATGGCCAGCACCTTGGCCACCGGTGCAGGCGTGAGCACGCCAGAGGCACGCAGGGCGTCGTCTTCAGCCTCGGCGTCGCTGGTGCTGTCGGATTCGGTGTCCAGCACGGTCAGTCGTTGCCCGGCCGGCAGGCCATCCTGCGGTGCCACCGGCTGCGCGGCCGGCACCGGCTCTCGCACAGCCTGTTCACGTGGAGCCACGGACCCCGTCGGTGCTGCAGCAATGGAAGGTGTGGGTTCTGGGTCGTCTTCCCAGGGCTGCACGACGCGCGGTTTGGTGACCGGAGGCCGTGCAACGGCGACTGGCTGCGCAACCACAGGACGGGCAGCAAACGGCGCTGGCGTAGGCGATACCGCCACGGGAGCGGGCGCTCTCGGAGTACCTGCCGTCGCCGTCGCAACCGGCACTGCTGGCCGGGTGTCAGCTTTCGCTAGAGTTTTTTTTTCAGCCGATGGCTTGAAGGCCAGCAAGCGCAACAGCACCATGGTCAGCGCCGCGTACTCGTCCGGCGCCAGCCCGAGGTCCGCGCGGCCATGCAGGCAAATGCTGTACAGCAACTGCGTCTCGTCCGCGGGCAACAAGTCAGCCAGGCGCGCCAAGTCGGCGGCTTCCGGGTCGGTTTCATCGGCGTCAGAAGGACCGGCGGCTTGCATAACCGCCATGCGCTGCAGCACCGTCGCCATTTCTTCCAGCGTGGATGCGGCACTCAGGCC
>CAKZJN010000256.1 GCA_936943465.1 uncultured Rhodoferax sp. | reverse complement strand
CGTCAACCCGGTGCAAATTGCCACCGATTGAACGGCGGCCATGAACGACTCTTTGGCCCCGTTGGTGGCAGCATTTCAAGGCAAAACGGCCGTGCTCACCGGCGCGGGTTCGGGCTTTGGGCTGGAATGCGCGCGACTCGGTGCCCGCTTGGGCATGCGTTTGGTGCTGGCCGACATTCAGCAGAATGCGCTGGATGCTGCCGTGGCGGAAATTCAGGCACTTGGTGTGCCGGCGCTGGGCATGCGGGTTGATGTGTCGCGTGCTACCGAAGTGGAGGCGCTGGGCGCTGCCACGCTGGCGCGCTTTGGCGCGCCGCATCTGGTTTTCAACAACGCCGGTGTCGGTGCCGGCGGTCTGATCTGGGAAAACACGGCGCAGGATTGGGAGTGGGTACTCGGCGTCAACCTGATGGGCGTGGCCCACGGGGTGCGGGTGTTTACGCCCCTGATGCTGGCCGCTGCCGCCGCAGACCCTGCATGGCGCGGGCATATCGTCAACACCGCCAGCATGGCCGGGCTGGTGAATCCGCCCAATATGGGCCTGTACAACGCCAGCAAACATGCGGTCGTGTCCCTGACCGAGACGCTGTACCAGGACCTGTCGCTGGTCACGGATCAGGTCCGCGCCAGCGTGCTGTGCCCGTACTTTGTGCCGACCGGCATCGGCAACAGCCAGCGCAACCGGCCCACCGATGCCGCCGTACCAGTGAGCCGCCCCACCCAGAGCCAGTTGATTGCACAGGCCATGCTGAACAAGGCGGTGGACGGTGGCCGGGTGAGTGCTTCCGATGTGGCAAGGCTGGTGTTTGATGCGGTGTCGCAGCGGCAGTTTTACATCTTCAGCCATCCGCAGGCGCTGGGCGGCGTTCAGGTGCGCATGGAAGATGTGCTGCAGAGTCGCAACCCGACCGACCCGTTTGCCCTCAAACCCGCGCTGGGCGAAGAGCTACGCCGTGCGTTGCGCGCCTGAAAGCGCCTGCCAGCGCTGCCAGTACTCCACCGCCACCTGGTAGGTGCCGAGTTGCACCTGCACGGTGGTGCGGATGTCGGTGCCGTAGCCCCCGCCCATGGCAAACACACAGGGCAGGCGGCGCGCAAAGCACCAGTCAAAAATGCGCCGGTCGCGCGCCTGCAGCCCATCAAAAGTAAGTTTGAGCCGCCCCAGGCGATCGCCTTCATGCGGGTCGGCCCCAGCCAGATACAGCACCACACCTGGCTCAAAACGGCCTTCCATTTCCAGCAAGGCGTTTTCCAGCGCCGACAAATAGTCGCCATCGGTGCAGCCATCGGGCAGGGCGACATCGAGGTCGCTGTCTTCCTTGCGGAACGGAAAATTCTTGTCGCCGTGCAGCGACAGGGTAAAGACGCTGCTGTCATTTCGAAAAATGCTGGCGGTTCCGTTGCCTTGGTGTACGTCCAGATCAACGATGGCCACCTTCAGGGCAGGGCGGCTGTTGCCGTAGCGGCGGCCCCATTCGGCTTGCAAGGTGCGCGCGGTGACCGCCATGTCGTTGAAGACACAAAAGCCACCGCCCTTGTGGGCATACGAATGGTGGGTTCCGCCGGCCAGGTTGGCCGCCACGCCCTCGGTCATGGCGGCGCGGCCTGCTGCCAGCGTGCCGCCCACCGAGCGGCGCGCACGGGCGGCCATGGCAGGGCTCCACGGAAAACCGATTTCCCGCAGGATGCGGGCGTCCACCGACCCGTCGGCGATGGCCCCGATATAGGCCGGGTGGTGCGCCAGAGCCAATTCGCCATCGGTGGCCTCGGGCGCCTGCAACATGCGCACCTGCGGCACATGCTGCGTGAGTTCGTCACGCAGCATCTGGTACTTCTGCATCGGAAAACGGTGACCCGGCGGCAGCGGCAAAACAAAGCGGTCACTGTAAAAAGCTTGCATGCGGGCATTGTGGCAAAAGGCGCTTGCCCGGGTGTGTCTGGGCGCTTTGAAAAAATGTTCAAATATGGGGGTATTCACTTTTTCTCTTGGAAATTCAAATGGGCAACAAAATCGTTACCGAAGCAGACCGCAAAGCATCTCCGCGTCCCACCCCCCAACCCGGCTTCACCCTGCCTACCGGCGGCCGTGGCCAGCGCATCAGCCTGGAGCGTGGCGTGGCAACTCGCAGCAAGAAGAACCCCGGCAAGCGTCCCAGCAAGGGCGGTTAATCCGGCCGGATTCTTCGGCAAAACAAAGCCCTCATTCGAGGGCTTTTTTTTGTCCCAAAAGGGCCTGCTGAACGGCGCACCCAAAGCAAATTGGT
>CAKZJN010000255.1 GCA_936943465.1 uncultured Rhodoferax sp. | reverse complement strand
GTGCGCTAGGAGTTTTGTATGAACCGTATTGGATTGATTCTTTCGTCGTTGCTGGTGTTGGTTGTTTTGGCCAGTTCCACCTTGTTTGTGGTGGACCAGCGCCAGTTTGGTGTGGTGTATGCCTTGGGTCAGATCAAGGAAGTCATCACGGAGCCAGGCTTGAACATCAAGCTGCCTCCGCCTTTTCAAAATGTCTCGTACATCGACAAGCGCCTGCTGACGCTGGAAAGCTCGGACTCTGAGCCGATGCTGACGGCGGAAAAGCAGCGCGTGGTGATTGACTGGTTTGTGCGTTGGCGCATTACCGAGCCCAGCGAATACATCCGCAATGTGGGCCTGAATGAGAGCGCCGGTGCCAGCCAGTTGAACCGCGTGGTGCGCAATGCGTTCCAGGAGGAAATCAACAAGCGCACCGTGAAGGAGTTGCTGTCCCTGAAGCGGGAAGCGCTGATGGCGGACGTGAAGGCCGAGGTTTTGGACAAAGTGCGCGGCTCCAAGCCTTGGGGCGTGGACGTGGTGGACGTGCGCATTACCCGCGTGGATTATGTGGAAGCCATTACCGAGTCGGTGTATCGCCGTATGGAAGCCGAGCGCAAGCGGGTTGCCAATGAGTTGCGTTCTACCGGTGCGGCCGAGGGCGAAAAGATCCGTGCCGATGCCGACCGCCAGCGCGAAGTGACGATTGCCAATGCCTACCGTGACGCCCAGAAAATCAAGGGTGAGGGCGACGCGGAAGCAGCCCGCATTTATGGCGAAGCCTTTGGCAAAGACCCGCAGTTTGCGCAGTTCTACCGCAGCCTGGATGCCTACAAGTCGAGCTTCAACAGCAAGAGCGACGTGATGGTGCTCGACCCGGCTTCGAGCGACTTTTTCAAGGTGTTCCGCAATGGCGGCTCGGGCAGCAATGCCGCGCCCGCCAAGAAATAAGCTCGGGCGCGGTTGTGGATAGCGATACCCTGTGGCTCGCGCTAGCCCTGGTGCTGGTGATTGAAGGGCTGTTTCCCTTTATTTCACCGGCCAACTGGCGGCGTATGTTTGCGCAGTTGCTGCAATTGCAGGACGGGCAGATCCGCATGTTTGCCATGGCTAGCATTTCTGTGGGCTTATTGATGATTTGGATGCTGGCACCCTGAAAACTGGCTGCCGGGGCCGGTAAAATCACCGTTTTAACAGCCCCCCACTCACATTCATGTCTGCTTGGGTCCTGCCGGATCACATTGCCGATGTTCTGCCGTCCGAGGCACGCCACATCGAAGAAATACGTCGAGACTTGCTGGACATGGCGCGATGCTATGGCTACGAGCTCGTAATGCCGCCCATGCTGGAGCACCTGGAGTCGCTTTTGTCTGGCACGGGCGAGGCGCTCGATCTGCAAACTTTCAAACTCGTTGACCAGCTTTCGGGCCGCATGATGGGCCTGCGCGCCGACAGTACGCCCCAGGTGGCACGCATTGACGCCCACTTGCTCAATCGTCAGGGCGTGGCACGGCTGTGCTATTGCGGCCCGGTCTTGCATACGCGCCCCGGTGGCCCGCATGCCAGCCGCGAGCCGTTGCAGTTTGGTGCCGAAATTTACGGCCATGCCGGCTTGGAAGCCGACCTCGAAATTTTGACTCTGGCACTTGATGCCCTGCGTGCCGCCGAAGTGGGCGCTTTGACGGTCGATCTGGCTGATGCCCGCATCGTGGGCGCTCTGCTGGATGCGTCTGGTCTGGATGCAGCGCAGCGCCACCGGGTACACGCCGCGCTGGCGGGCAAGGATGCAACCGAGCTGAAGGCGATCACTGTGGGTTGCGAACCTGTGATGGGTGCCGCCATTCAAGGCCTGGTGAATTTATACGGCGGTGTAGATGTCCTCGCCACGGCCCGCGCGCAATTGCCCGACCTGCCCGACGTGGCACTGGCCCTGTCCCAACTGCAGTGGCTTAGTAACCACATTACCAGTGCGTTCCCGGACGTGGCGGTCAGCTTTGACTTGGCCGACTTGCGTGGCTATGCCTATTACACCGGCGCCCGTTTCTCCATTTACGCGCCCAATGCGCGGGACGCGCTGGCGCGCGGTGGTCGTTACGACGCGGTGGGTTCGGTGTTCGGGCGCAAGCGGCCTGCGGTAGGCTTTAGCTTGGATGTCAAAGAACTGGCTACGGCGGCCAAAGTGCGGCCCTTGCGCGCCGCCATCCGTGCGCCTTGGGGTGAAGATGCGCAACTGCGTGCGGCCATTGCCCATTTGCGCCAGCAGGGCGAGACGGTGGTGTGTGTCCTGCCAGGACACGAGAGTGAAGTAGATGAGTTCCAGTGTGACCGTGAGCTGAAAAGCGTGGCGGGCCACTGGGCGGTGATTGCAATTTGAGATTACACGAAATGAATACAACCAAAGGTCGAAATGTAGTGGTCGTCGGTACCCAGTGGGGCGACGAGGGCAAGGGCAAGCTGGTCGATTGGCTGACCGAAAGTGCCCAGGGTGTGGTGCGTTTTCAGGGCGGCCACAACGCCGGCCACACGCTGGTGATCAATGGCGTAAAGACGGCGCTGCACCTGATTCCCAGCGGCATCATGCGCCCCGGCGTGAAGTGCTACATCGGCAATGGCGTGGTCTTGTCAGCGGCCAAGTTGTTTGAAGAAATCGAAGGCTTGGAGAAGGCCGGCGTTGAAGTGCGTTCGCGCCTTCGCGTGAGCGAAGCCTGCCCGCTGATCCTGCCGTTCCACGTGGCGCTGGATCTGGCCCGCGAAGTGGCCCGTGAAAAGGGTGGCAGCGCCAAGATCGGCACCACCGGCCGTGGCATCGGCCCGGCTTACGAAGACAAGATCGCCCGCCGTGCCTTGCGTGTGCAAGACCTCAAGCACCCCGAGCGCTTTGCCTCCAAGCTGCGTGAGTTGCTGGACCTGCACAACCACGTGCTGGCCACCTACCTCGGTTCTGAGTCGTTTGAATTCGGCGAACAACTCAAGCCCTTTATGTCCAACGGTCGCGTGCAGTTTGATGCGGTCTATGCCCAGGCCATGAAGCACGCCGAACTGCTCAAGCCGATGATTGCCGATGTATCGCGCGAGTTGAACGAAGCCAATCTGCATGGTGCCAACTTGCTGTTTGAAGGTGCGCAGGGCACTTTGCTGGACGTGGACCACGGCACCTACCCGTATGTGACCTCCAGCAACTGCGTGGCCGGCAATGCGGCGGCCGGTTCCGGCGTCGGCCCGGGCATGCTGCATTACATCCTGGGCATTACCAAGGCCTATTGCACCCGCGTGGGCGGTGGCCCGTTCCCCACCGAACTCGAATGGGAAAAGGAAGGCACGCCCGGCTACCACATGAGCACCGTGGGCGCTGAAAAGGGCGTAACCACCGGGCGTTCGCGCCGTTGTGGCTGGTTCGATGCAGCACTGCTCAAGCGCTCCGCCCAAGTGAACGGCTTGTCCGGCTTGTGCATTACCAAGCTCGACGTGCTGGATGGGCTGAAGGAGTTGAAGCTCTGCACCGGCTATGAAATGGACGGTCAGACGGTCGACATCCTGCCCATGGGCGCCGATGACATCGAGCGTTGCAAGCCGATTTATGAAGTGATCGAAGGTTGGAGCGATAGCACCGTGGGCGTCACCCAATACGACAAGCTGCCGGTGAACGCGCGTCTGTATCTGCAGCGCATTGAGCAGGTGACCGGCGTGCCGATTCACATGGTGTCCACCAGCCCCGACCGTGACCACACCATCATGATGCGTCACCCCTACCTGGCCGACTGAGGCTTTAGCGAATCCCGAAACCACAGGAGCACAAGACGATGTTGACTGAAGACGGCAAGCACCTTTATGTGAGCTACGACGAGTACCACAACCTGATTGAAAAACTGGCCATTAAGGTTTTTCAGTCGGGCTGGGAGTTCGACACCATTTTGTGTCTGGCCCGTGGCGGTATGCGCCCCGGTGACATCCTCTCGCGTGTGTTCGACAAGCCGCTGGCCATCATGTCGACCAGTTCTTACCGCGCCAATGCCGGCCAAACCCAGGACAACCTGGACATTGCCCACTACATCACCACGCCCAAGGGCGAAATCGCGGGGCGCGTGCTGTTGGTGGACGATCTGGCCGACTCTGGTGTGACGCTTAACGCCGTGATTCATCAGTTGAAAAACAACTACAAGCCGATCACCGAACTGCGCAGTGCGGTGATCTGGACTAAGGCGCTGTCCAAGTTCACACCGGACTATTCGGTGGAATTCTTGCCGACCAACCCTTGGATTCACCAGCCTTTTGAAAGCTACGATTCCCTGCGCCCGCAGCAACTGATCGAAAAGTGGAGCGTCTAGGTATTTTTGCCCCCGCGCGCCCCCACTGCGTGTGGGTCGCTGCCCCCCGAGGGGGCGCATTTCCCCTTGGGGCGGCCCGGCGGGGAAATCTTGCCCCCGCGCGCCCCCACTGCGTGTGGGTCGCTGCCCCCCGAGGGGGCGCATTTCCCCTTGGGGCGGCCCGGCGGGGAAATATGGCCCCCACGCTCCCCCACTGCATGTGGGTCGCTGCCCCCCGAGGGGGCTAATTTTTCTTGGGGCGGCCCGGCGAAAACTTGGTGCCCCTAAGTTTCGAGGTTCAGCATGTCCCACTCCATTACCGACCTGATTCACCACGCCTACCAGCCGCCCACCGGGTTTGATGCGCCGCAGCCGGGGGTGTTCAAGGCTTCAACGGTTATTTTTCCCAACGTGGCAGCCATGCGCAGTCGCGAGTGGAAGGACAAGTCGGCCTACACCTACGGTCTGCACGGCACGCCCACCTCGTACCAGTTGGAAGAGCGCATCTGTACGTTGGAAGGCGGCTTGCAGTGCGTGCTGGTTCCCAGCGGTCTGGCGGCGCTGGCCTTGGTGGCGCTGTCGGTCTTGAAGAGTGGCGACGAGGTGCTGTTGCCCGATAACGTCTACGGCCCTAACAAGGCGCTGGCCGAAGGAGAGTTGATGCACTGGGGCATTACGCACCAGTACTACGACCCGATGGATCCGCAGGACCTGGAGGCGCAGATTTCCAGCCGTACCAAACTGGTTTGGCTGGAGGCGGCTGGTTCGGTGTCGCTGGAGTTCCCTGACCTCCTGTCCATGTTGCGCATCTGCAAACAGCGCAAGGTGCTGACCGCGCTCGACAACACCTGGGGCTCCGGTCTGGCCTTCAAACCCTTTGATCTGGTGCCGGGCGAAGAAAACCCGCTGGGTGTCGACATTTCTGCCCATGCCCTGACCAAATACCCCAGCGGCGGCGGCGACGTGCTGATGGGCAGCGTGACGACCCGCGACTCGGCTTTGCATTT
>CAKZJN010000254.1 GCA_936943465.1 uncultured Rhodoferax sp. | reverse complement strand
GTGGCGCCCCAGACCACGGTGACAAACAGCAAGGAAAGAACGTGAATATTCATGGCTAAAAATACAAAAGCCACACAGGCCCTGCCCGTGTGGCTTTACGCAAGAGAAGTTGCGCTTTACTCGCCCAGATAGGCGGCGCGCACCTTGGGGTCGTTGAGCATTTCCTTGGCGTCACCGGTCATGGTCACAATGCCCGATTCCATCACATAGCCCCGGTTGGCAATGCTCAAGGCACGGCTGGCGTTTTGTTCCACCAGCAGCACGGTCACGCCCTGGGCATACACGTCTCTCACCACCTCAAAGATCTTGTCCACCATGATGGGGGACAGGCCCATGGAGGGCTCATCCAGCAGCAGCACCTTGGGGCGGCTCATCAGCGCGCGGCCCATGGCCAGCATCTGCTGCTCACCGCCGGACATGGTGCCGGCCAACTGGTCTTTGCGCTCGCGCAGACGCGGGAAGATGGTGAACATTTTTTCCATGTCCTCAGCAATGGCGTCCTTGTCCTCGCGGATATAGGCACCCATCTGCAGATTCTCGGTGATGGTCATACGGGTGAACACGCCACGGCCTTCCGGCACCATGGCCAGGCCCTGCTTCACCAGGTCCCAGGGGCCCTGGCCCTTGATGCTCTTGCCCATGTATTCAATGTCACCGGCATTGATGGCCAGCGTGCCGGTGATGGCCTTCATGGTGGTGGTCTTGCCGGCACCGTTGGAGCCGATGAGCGACACCAGTTCACCTTCGTGCACCTCGAAGTCCACGCCCTTGACGGCCTGAATGCCGCCGTACGCCACCTTGAGGCCCGTTACTTTCAGTAATGTTTTTGCTGTCATGTCGTGTCCTCAGTGCCCGCTGGTGCCCAGATAGGCTTCAATCACTTTTTCATTCTTCTGCACGTCAGCCGGCGTGCCCTCGGCAATTTGTTTGCCGTAGTCGAGCACGGTTACGCGGTCACACAGGCCCATCACCAGCTTCACATCGTGCTCGATGAGCAAAATGGTGCGGTTGTCCTTGCGGATCTGGTCAATCAGTTCGCGCAGCATGACCTTTTCGGTCGCGTTCATGCCGGCGGCTGGCTCGTCGAGCGCAATCAGTTGCGGATCGGTAGCCAGAGCGCGCGCAATTTCCAGGCGGCGCTGGTCGCCATAGCTCAGGGTGCGGGCCTTGTAGTCGGCGAATTTGCCAATGCCCACGTAGTCGAGCAACTCGTGCGCGCGCTTGGCGATTTCGGCTTCTTCCTGCTTGAAGCTGGCGGTGCGCAGCACGGCGCCGAACAGGCCGGAGTGGGTACGGATGTGGCGACCCACCATCACGTTTTCCAGCGCGGTCATTTCAGCGAACAGGCGGATGTTCTGGAACGTGCGGGCAATGCCGGCTTTGGCAACCAGGTGCACAGCGGTGGGCTGGTAGGGCTTGCCGGCCAGCTCAAAGCTGCCGCTGTCGGGCGTGTACAAGCCGGTCAGCACGTTGAAGAAAGTGGTCTTGCCGGCGCCGTTGGGGCCGATCAGGCCATACACCTGGCCACGCTCAATTTTGATGCCCACATCGCTCAGGGCCTGCAGGCCGCCAAAGCGCTTGGACACACCGGAAACGTTCAATACGGTATCTGTCATGTTGTTCTTCCCTGCTATCAGGATTTAGCCGTCTGCAAGGACTTGCCATGCTCAGGTGAGGGCCAGAGGCCGCGCGGACGCATCAGCATGATGGTGATCATGGCCAGCGCAATCAGCAACTGGCGCAGGATGGAGGCGTCCAGGCGTCCGCCGGTAGCGGCCTGCAAGGGGCCGGCCACGTAGCGCAGCACTTCGGGCAGGGCCGACAACAGCACCGCACCCAGAATCACGCCAGGCAGGTGACCCACGCCGCCGAGCACCACCATGGCGACGATCATGACCGACTCCATCAGGGTGAACGACTCGGGAGAAATAAAGCCCTGGAAGGCCCCGAACATCACGCCCGACACGCCACCAAAGGTCGCACCCATGCCGAAAGCCAGCAGCTTCATGTTGCGGGTATTGATGCCCATGGCCTTGGCGGCAATTTCGTCTTCACGAATCGCCATCCAGGCACGGCCCACGCGGGACAGTTCCAGGCGGTGGCTGATCACCACGCTGAACAGTACCAGCACCAGGAACAGGTAGTAATAGAGCGAAACGGACTGGAACTCGATGCCCAGAATTTCAGCCTTCTTGCCCAGATCCAGGCCGAAGAAGTGCAGCGAATCGATCGAGCTGATGCCCTTGGGGCCGTTGGTGATGTTGATCGGTGCGTCCAGGTTGTTCATGAACACGCGGATGATTTCACCAAAGCCCAGTGTCACGATGGCCAGGTAGTCACCGCGCAGACGCAGCGTGGGCGCGCCCAGCAACACCCCGAACAGGCCGGCCAGACCGGCCCCCGCCGGAATGATCACCCACAGCGGCGAGTGCAATCCATCGGGGAAATTCGTGGCGATGTACTGAAACGACTCGGTGAGGTGCGGCGAGGACAGCAGGCCATACATATAGGCACCGATGGCGAAAAAGGCCACGTAGCCCAGATCGAGCAGACCGGCATAGCCCACCACGATGTTCAGACCCAGCGCCAGCAACACATAGAGCAGCGCCATATCGGCAATCCGCACCCAGGCATTGCCAAAGGATTGCAGCAGCAGGGGCAGTACCAGCAGGGCAATGCCGGCGACCACGAAGGTGATGATTTTCTTTTGTTGTGTCATGTTGATACGCTCCTCACGCACGGTCAGCCACGCGCTCGCCCAGCAGACCGGAAGGACGCAGGGTCAGAACCACGATGAGCACAATGAACGCAAAAATGTCGGAGTAGTTACTTCCCAGCACGCCGCCGGTCAAGTCACCGATATAACCGGCACCAATCGACTCGATCAGGCCCAGCAGAATGGCACCCACCACCGCACCGGCCAGGTTGCCGATGCCACCGAACACGGCGGCCGTAAAGGCCTTCAGGCCGGGCAGGAAGCCCATGGCGTGTTGGGCGGTACCGTAGTTGGAGGCGTACATGACGCCGGCAATGGCGGCCAGCACGGCACCAATAATGAAGGTGGCAGAAATCACGACGTCGGGTTTGACGCCCATCAGGCCGGCCACGCGGGGGTTCTCGGCGGTGGCGCGCATGGCGCGACCGAGCTTGGTGTAGTTGACCAGCCACATCAGCAAGCCCAAAGACACGGCGGTGGTCGCCAGGATCACAACCTGCGTGGGCGTAATCACAGCACCGGCAATATCAATCGGCGTGTTGGGCAACAGCGTGGGGTAAGACTTGTAGTTGGGCTTCCAGATGATCATCGCCAGCGTTTGCAGCAGGATTGACATGCCGATGGCAGTGATCAGGGGAGCCAACTTGGGGCTGTTGCGCAGCGGGCGGTAGGCGATTTTCTCAATCAGGAAGTTCAGGGCAGCCGCCATCACGCAGGCAATCACCAGGGCAATCAGCAGCAGTATCCAGCCCGGCGTGCCGGGCATGGCGGGCTGAAGCAAGCCAATCACGGACCAACTGGTCAGCGCGCCGACCATCATGACTTCGCCGTGGGCAAAATTGATGAGGTTGATGATGCCGTACACCATCGTGTAGCCGAGCGCAATCAGCGCATACATGCTACCTAACACCAGACCGTTAATGATCTGCTGTAACAAAATATCCATAAACTATTCTCCGATTTGTGGCCGGCGCCTGAACCAACAAGCTGTGTTTGCAAATTGTTGACAAGCGGCTCGGCCTTGTGGGCTCTACCTGTTCCTAGCAAGAAACCCGCCACATAAGGGTGTGTGGCGCTTGAGTGGGGGGGATTGTAGCCAAAGGGGGCACCATTTCAGAGCACCCCTGGCGCGGGTTTACCCTCGCGCGGTTTGTGAATCATGGGCCATTAGTCGGCCTTATGCTTTTTCTGGTTGAGCGCATGCAAAGTGCGCATTTTTTCGGCGATCCGAATTTCCAATCCGCGCTCGACCGGCTCGTAAAAACGCTGCGCCTGTAGGCCATCGGGCAAGTACTGCTCGCCCGCCGCAAAGCCGCCCTCCTCGTCATGCGCATAGCGGTAGCCTTTGCCGTAGTCGAGGTCTTTCATCAGTTTGGTCGGGGCATTGCGCAGGTGCATGGGCACCGGGCGGGTGCCGTCCTTCTTGATGAAGGCTTTGACCGAGTTGTAGGCCTTGTAAACGGCATTGGATTTGGGTGCCACGGCCAGATAAACCACGCATTCGGCCAGGGCCAGTTCCCCTTCAGGGCTGCCGAGCCGCTCATAGACATCGGCGGCGTCTAGCGCCAGTCGCAACGCGCGCGGGTCGGCCAAGCCGATGTCTTCGCTGGCCATGCGAATCAGGCGCCGCGCCATGTAACGCGGGTCCGCGCCCCCGTCGAGCATGCGAACAAACCAGTAAAGCGAGGCATCGGGGTCCGAGCCCCGCACGCTTTTGTGCAGCGCAGAAATCGTGTCGTAAAACTGCTCGCCACCCTTGTCATAGCGGCGCATGCGCTCGCCCAGCACCTTCAGCAGCCAGGCATCGGTAATCGTGGCAATTTTTTCCTGCATGGCGGCAATCGCCAGCGTTTCCAGCGTATTCAGCAGTCGGCGGGCATCGCCATCGGCATAGGCAATCAGCCGATCCACCGCAGGTGCCTCAATCACTGGCAAGGCGCTCGCGGCAATGGCCCGTTCCACAATCTGCTGCATGTCCTGCGGCCCCAGCGCCTGCAGCACATACACCGCGGCACGGGATAGCAAGGCCGAGTTGACCTCGAAGGAAGGGTTTTCAGTGGTGGCACCAATAAACGTGAACAGACCGCTTTCCACATGCGGCAGAAACGCATCCTGCTGGCTCTTGTTGAAGCGGTGCACCTCGTCCACAAACACGATCGTGCGGCGCTGCGCCAGCCCATCGCGCTCGCGTTCAGCCTGCTCCACGGCTTCGCGGATGTCTTTCACCCCGCCCAGCACGGCGCTGATGGTGATGAACTGCGCATCAAAGGCATCGGCCATCAGCCGCGCGATGGTGGTTTTTCCGGTGCCCGGCGGGCCCCACA
>CAKZJN010000253.1 GCA_936943465.1 uncultured Rhodoferax sp. | reverse complement strand
ATGACCGGCTTGCGCCACCACAGCGAAGGCACCAGGGTACAGAGACCCATGCCCAGGCCAATGGCCCACATCCACGAAGCCATCACCTCGGGGGTGGCACCAAACGCCTGTGCCGCCTGAAAGACGATGGCAATGGAGCTGGTAAAGCCGACCAGCACGGCGACAAAACCCGCGCTGAAGGCGGAGATGCTCCAGTCCCTGAAAAACCGCATCGGACTTGCGCGCTAGATCTCGATCTTGCTGCCCAGCTCCACCACGGAGTTGTTGGGCAAATTCAAGAAGTCGGCCGCCCCGCTGGCGTTGCGGTGCATTTGCGCAAACAGCTTTTCGCGCCAGGGCGCCATGCCGTCACCCAGCGAGGGCACCACCGTGTCGCGCGACAGGAAGTAGCTGGTCGACATCGGATCGAGGCTGCAGCCACGGGCCTTGATGTGTTGCAAGGCCTTGGGCACATCCGGATCGTTCTTGAAGCCGTAATGAATCACCACCTGCCAGCAGTCGTGGCCCAGCGAATCAATTTCAATGCGCTTGTCCAGACCGATCCAGGGCGTTTCGTGGTTGCGCACGGTGACAAAGAGGTTGTTGTTGTGCAGCACCTTGTTGTGCTTGAGGTTGTGCAGCAGGGCGTTGGGCACGGTGCCAATTTCGGCGGTCAGGAACACGGCTGTGCCATCCACACGGGCCGGCGGACTGACAAACACCGCCTCCAGAAAACTGGGCAGGTCCAGCGCATCGGCCATCAGCTTATTGTTCATCAGGCGACGGCCGTCTTTCCACGTCAGCATCAGCGCAAACACGGCACCGCCAATCAACAGCGGGAACCAGCCGCCATCAAACAGCTTGAGCAGGTTGGAGGCCCAGAACGCAAAGTCCACTACAAAGAAGAAACCGGTGGCAGCAATGCACAGCCACAACGGGTACTTCCAACCGTAGCGAATCACGAAGAACGTCAGCACCGTGGTGATCAGCATGTCGGTACACACCGCAATGCCGTACGCCGCCGCCAGATTGCTCGACGATTTGAACATCACCACCGCCAGCACGATGGTCACAAACAGGCCCCAGTTCACAAAGGGAAGGTAGATCTGGCCCATGTCCTTGACGCTGGTGTGCATCACCTGCAGGCGGGGCAGATAGCCGAGCTGAATGATCTGCTTGGTCACCGAAAACGCGCCTGAAATCAGGGCCTGGGAAGCAATCACCGTGGCCATCGTCGCCAGCACCACCAGCGGAATCAGCGCCCAGTCGGGCGCCATATTGAAGAACGGATTCTTGACCGCCTCCGGGTGCGTCAGCAGCAGCGCGCCCTGGCCAAAGTAGTTCAGGGTGAGGCAGGGCATGACAATGGAAAACCAGGCCAGCCGGATCGGCTTTTTGCCGAAGTGCCCCATATCGGCATACAGCGCCTCGCCCCCGGTTACACACAGCACGACGGCGCCCAGAATAATGAAGGTGGTGCCAGGGTTATTCCAGATAAATCCGATGGCATAGGTCGGGCTGATGGCCCAGAGAATGTCCGGGTCCTCCAGGATATGCATCACGCCCAAAGCGGCGATGCACAGGAACCAGACCACGGTGATGGGGCCAAAGAACTTGCCAATGCCGGCCGTACCGCGCTTTTGCACCGCAAACAACATAAAGAGAATGACCAGCGTGAGCGGAATCACGTATTTTTTGAAGGCCGGCGAAATCACCTCCAGACCTTCCACCGCAGACAGCACCGAAATGGCCGGCGTAATCACCCCGTCGCCATAAAACAGGCAGGTACCAAAAACCCCCACCAGCAACAGCACCCGGCGCAACCGGGGCCGGTCTTTCACCGATTGGGAAGCCAGCGCCAGCATGGCCACCAAGCCCCCCTCGCCGTGGTTGTCCGCCCGCAGCACCAGCACCACGTACTTGATGGACACGATGACAGTCAGCGTCCAGAAAAAGATGGAGAGGATGCCCATGACATTGGCTTCGGTAAACGGTACGTGACCGGAGCCAAAAACTTCTTTCATGGCGTACAGCACGCTGGTGCCGATATCGCCGTAAACCACACCGATGGCACCCAGGGTAAGCGCCGCTAGAGACGATTTTGATGCTGACACAAGTTTTGCCGGCCCATCGTGAGGCCGGTGTCCATTCCGTTCGGGAGCGCTATTTTGCGCCCGACCGCCCCCGGCGCAAGGGCCAATTGCGCATATTTTTGCGGCGCAATTTCCATGTTGCAATGCAACAACTGGGCTTGCAAAAGCCGCACCTTGGTGCTAGCGCCGTAGCCTGGCTGGTCAGTCGTAGCGCTCGGCGTCGGGGTCGGTGGCTTCCATCTCGTAGCTGGCCGCCAGCATGGCCAGACGACCCACCACCCCATACATGTAGAAGCGGTTGGGTGCGCTGGCGCCCGGTCGCACGCCGGGTTGCGGCAGTTGCGTGCTCTCGTTAAAGGCCAGCGGCACAAAGCTGGAGCCGGGCACGTTGAGGTCTTCGTCGATGCCGCGTTCGGCATGAATCCGGTAAAAACCGCCCACCACGTAGCGGTCCATCATGTACACCACGGGCTCGGCCACGGCGTCGTTCATGCGTTCCAGCGTCAGCACGCCTTCCTGCAAGATCAACTCCTGCACACCCTTGAACGAGGCGGCGCCCTCCTTCAGGGCTTTTTGCACCAGCGCCGGCACATCCTTGGCATCGCGCACGGTCATGACACCGGCGCCGTTGCCCAGGTTGTCGGCCTTGACCACCACAAAGGCTTTTTCCTTGATGCCGTATTCCTTGTACTTTTTCTTCACCTTGGCCAGCAAGGTATCCACCCGCACCGTCAGCGCCTCGACACCGTCGGCCGTGTCGAGATCCACGCCGCTGCAGCGGTCGAACATGGGGTTGATCAGCCACGGGTCCACTCCGATGAGCTTGCCAAAGCGCTTGGTCACTTCCTCGTAGGTCTTGAAGTGCATGCTGCGGCGACGGGTGCTCCAACTGGCGTGCAGGGGCGGCAGCAGATACTGCTCATGCAGGTCTTCCAGAATGCCGGGCACGCCGGCCACCAGGTCGTTGTTGAGCAGGATGGTGCA
>CAKZJN010000252.1 GCA_936943465.1 uncultured Rhodoferax sp. | reverse complement strand
GTGCTGGTAGGCAAAACGCTGGCCGGATGGACCTGCCTCAACCTCGCTTCGCTGGCTGAATTGAGCTGCCTGCCACCAGGCATCTGCGTGCTCGACCTGCCGGGTCTGGGCCTGCACCGCTACAGCGAAGCGGCAGCATCCGAATTGCAGCAGGCCCTCGCCAACCGTGCGGCCATTGTTTTGTACCGCCCCCAGGAAGGCGGTTGGTCAGAGCCCGAAGCCGAAGGGGCGGCCACGCCGTACCAACGCTGGGTTCCCAAACCGGTCTCGGCGTCCGCCATGCGCGATGCGCTGGAAGGGGTGGTTAAGAGCGGCATTCCAAAGCCGGCCGTCAAGCCGGAACCGGAGCCGGTTGCTGCACCGGAGCCCCCTCCAGTAGCCACCGAGCCAACCGAACACGATGAACTTACAGCCGAAGAATTTGTGGCGCAGGTCGCACAGATGGCATCCGGCAAACCCAGCCTGTTCTTGCGCAAACTGGCCGAGGCGCTCACGAGCAGCGGCAGCTTTGAGATCCGCCTGACGCTGCAAAACTGTCTGCTGGTCTGCCCGCAGGAACATTGGATTGCCAGTAACACGCCGATCGCAGTGATTCATCGCCTGGCCGCCAGCGATGCACTCGCCGGCGTGGCCCAGATCCACCCGATCGAGGGGGATGCCGGGCGCCTGCTGTCCCGCCACGCCAACATGGCGATTCAGCCACTCGACACCTTCCTGTGGCTACTACTGAACCCCCCTTCATCCGGACCCGCTGTATGACCTCTCCCCATTCTGAATGGCTGATGCTGACACCTGCCGGTGCCTTGCAGGCCTTTGCGCAGGCCGCCGCTACCGAGTCTGACCTGGCGCTGCAGCACCTGCTCAGCAGCGAGGCCGCGCTATCCGCCGATGCGTGGCTAAGTTCCAGCGGTCACTCGCCGGAGTTGTTGGCCGATTCCATAGACAAAGGCTGGGTACAGCGGCTGCAACAACCCATGCAGGGCCCCGACTCGCATCTGGACCATTTTCTGCAGCACGTTGTGGCATCGCTGTCCGACGAACGCAAAGCGGCGCTAGCCTCGGAAGGCGGTTTTTGCCTGGGCCGTGCGGGTCTGGAAGCCGACGAAGCCGAGGTGCTGTGCGCCGCCGCCGCCGATTACTTCGACTTTGCCAAGCGCCAGACCCGGCGTGGCTGGGACATCAGCCGCCACTACGTCACCTTCCACCGCGAGTCCCACCTGCTTCTGCCCAGCCACACCTTTGTGCCGCTGTGGGTGGACGGCGTGGGATACTGGCTTGTCATCCTCGGTGAGCCGCTTCTCAATAACCCTGCACTGGTCGAGCTACTGTGGGGCATCAAGCGCGCAGGTCGCCGTTTTGGTGACAATGCAGCAGGTCTCTAACCCATGAAAATTTACGCCAAAACCGAAGCCGGTCAGATCGCGTTCAAGACGCGCTCAGGTGCTATTCCTGCACGCCTGCGCTCGGTCTTTATTCTGTTTGACGGCAAGAAAGCGCTGTCGGAAGTGCTGGAAGTCGGTACCGCGCTGGGTGTCACCATCACCGACATCTATGACCTGATTGCCGCTGGCATGCTGGCTCCGGTGGGCGATGGCGACAGCGAGGCCGCGATGCTGCAGGACACCCTGCCGGGTGAGTTGGTTCCGCTTATTTCGGCCGATTCTGAACATGCTCCACTGCGCGCCGATAGCAACCTGACGGAGTCCGAGCGCTATGCCCGGGCCATGCCCATTGCCACCCGGATTACGTCAGAGCTGGGCCTGCGTGGCTTTCGCCTGAATCTGGCGGTGGAAAGTGCCATGGGCTATGACGACCTGGTTACCCTGCTGCCCAAGATCAAGGCCGCCGCAGGCGACACCAAGGTTCGCCCATTGGAGCGCGCGCTCGGCCTGCGTTAATTTATCGGCCTACCCCACCAACGGGAATAACGGGTCGTCCATCGGCGCGCCGTCCGGCACACGCTCGCTCAGGCCCGGAAACGGCGGAGACGTACGCCAGGGCCGCACGGCATGGCGGCTGTCATCACCGAGATAGCGCACCGAAAACACCCGCCGCCGCGCCGTGGGGCTAACGCCTCCACTGGCGTGCAGCGTCAACATATGAAACGCCACCACGTCGCCCGGCTGCAGGGCCCAGCCCAGTTGCGTGAATTGG
>CAKZJN010000251.1 GCA_936943465.1 uncultured Rhodoferax sp. | reverse complement strand
GATCACTTTGACCGAGCGAATCGGATCTTCGGCGGGCGCCGGCTTGGAACAGGCCGAAAGGAGACCCGCAAGCGCGGCAATCATGGCAACGGACAGAATCTTGGCTTGCATGGGCAACCTGACCTCAGGGAGTGGATTGAAGTGGCGGCCATTTTACTGACCAATTGGTTATTAATTTAGAGGTTGCCCAATTTCCTGTCAAGCTGCAGGGCAAAATCCTCCCCCATGAACCGCCCCGCCGCCGACCACCGCATTGACCACTACGAAAACTTTCCGGTGGCCTCGGTGCTGTGCCCGCCGCACCTGCGGGCACCGATTGCGGCGATCTACCACTTCGCACGCACCGCGGACGACATCGCCGACGAAGGCGACGCCATGGCCCAAGAGCGCTTAGACGCCCTGGGCGACTTTCGGGCGCAGCTAACGCGAGTGGCTGCAAACCCGAGCGTTTCAACAGCCGATCTCGACCCACGCTGGGCCGGTGTGTTTGCCGCGCTGGCCCGCACGCTGCAGCGCCACACGCTGCCGGTGCCGTTGCTGCACGACCTGCTCGACGCGTTTGCCCAGGACATTGCCAAAACCCGCGATGGCGCCGGCTATGCCACTGAGGCGGAACTGCGCGACTACTGCCGCCGCTCGGCCAACCCGGTCGGGCGCCTGTTGCTGCATCTGTATGGCGTAACCAGCCCGCAGGCTCTGGCGGAGAGCGATGCGATTTGCACCGCGCTGCAACTAATTAACTTCTGGCAAGACCCCAACGTGGACATTCCACGCGGCCGCTACTACTTCACGCAGGAGGTGCAAGACCGGTTTGGCGTGAACGCGGCCGACTTGCTGGCCCGAAAGCAAACGCCGGCCGCGACCCGGATGGTGGCGGACTGCGTGGCGCAGGCGCGCGCCACCATGCAAAAAGGGGCTCCGCTGGTACACCGGGTGCCGGGGCGGGCCGGCTGGGAATTAAGGCTGGTGGTTCAAGGGGGCCTGCGCATCCTCGACCGGATCGAAGCGCTGGGCTACGCCACCTTGCAAACCCGTCCCACGCTGCGCGCGTGGGACTATGCAGTGATGCTCTGGCGCACGCTGTGGATGCGGGCCGCCAAGCCCGATTCGAATGGGACAATCAGCCCATGACCCCTGAACAATATGTCCAGCAAAAGGCGGTTGCCTCCGGCAGCAGCTTCTACTATGCGTTCCTGTTTCTGCCGGCTCCACGCCGGGCTGCCATCACCGCGTTTTACGCGTTCTGCCGCGAAGTGGACGACGTCGTCGATGAAATGACCGACCCCGGCGTGGCGGCAACCAAATTGGCCTGGTGGCGCAGCGAAGTCGCCCAAGCCTTTGCCGGTCAACCCAGCCACCCTGTGCTCAAGGCATTGATGCCGCATGCCAGCGTGTACGCCATTGAAGCGAACCACCTGCTGGCGGTGATTGACGGCTGTCAGATGGATCTGAACCAGACGCGCTACCTCGATTACCCCAACCTGCAGCGCTATTGCCATCTGGTCGCCGGTGTGGTGGGCGAAGTCGCGGCCCGCATCTTCGGCCAGACGCAAGCCGCCACCACCGACTACGCGCACCTGCTGGGCCAGGCGCTGCAACTTACCAACATCATCCGCGACGTGGGCGAAGACGCCCTGCGCGACCGCATTTACCTGCCGGTCAACGACCTGCAGCGCTTTGAAGTCAAGGCGCACGAAATCCTGAAGCGCACCTACTCGGACCGCTTTACCGCGCTGATGCAGTTTCAGGCCCAACGCGCACACGGCCTCTACGACCAGGCGCTGGCCTTGCTCCCGGCCGAAGACCGGCGGGCCCAGAAACCCGGGCTGATGATGGCCAGCATTTATCGCACCCTGCTGCGGGAAATTGAGGCCGATAACTTTCAGGTGCTGCACCAGCGCGTCAAGCTCACGCCCTTGCGCAAGCTCTGGCTGGCCTGGAAGGTGCAGGCCCTGGGCCGCATGTGAGCGGCAAGCGCGTTGCCGTCATCGGCGGTGGCTGGTCGGGTTTGGCTGCCGCCGTCACGGCCGTCCAGGAAGGCCAAGCCGTCACTGTTTTTGAGGCCGCGCGCCAGTGGGGCGGCCGTGCCCGCAGCGTCACGCACGAGGGGCCGCACGCTGGTTCTTCACTATTCGACAACGGCCAGCACATCCTGATTGGTGCGTACACCGACACGCTGAAGTTGATGCGTACCGTGGGCGTGCAGCCCGAATCGGTACTGCGCCGCATGCCCCTGTGCCTGCAAACTCCGGATGGCAACGGCCTGCGGCTGCCCTCCTGGCCGGCACCTCTGGACGTGCTGGCCGGCGTGGTGACCGCGCGGGGCTGGACATGGGCAGACAAGCTTTCCATGTTGCGGACGACCAGTCGCTGGCAACTGGCAGGTTTTCAGTGCGCACCGACGGCGTCCGTCAGCGACCTGTGCCAAGGGCTATCACCCACCGTGATGCAGACCCTGATCGAACCACTCTGCGTGTCGGCGCTCAACACACCG
>CAKZJN010000250.1 GCA_936943465.1 uncultured Rhodoferax sp. | reverse complement strand
GAAGGCGGGCGCAAGCTGTTTCTCGATCCCAACGACCCGCGCATTCCGCCGCTGTTTGCCAAGCGGCAGCGGGAGGGCTCCGCCCGGGGCGAGATCAACTTTATTCGGGCCGATGGCACGCCGTTTGAAATCGAAGTGTCATCGGTGCTGTACCAAAGTGCCGCAGGCGAGGTGCTGGCCAGCACGGTGTTTCGCGACATTACGAAGCGCCGGTTGGCAGAGGAAGAAATGCGCATCGCTGCCACGGCATTCGAGTCGCACGAAGGCATTTTTGTCTGCGATCCCGAATGGAAGATCCTGCGCGTCAATGCTGCGTTTACCAAGATCACGGGCTATACCTCGGACGAGGCGCTCGGGCAGATGCCACAGAATTTGCTGGGATCGGAAAAGACCGAAGAAGCGTTTTATGCCGAGATGACCCAGGGCCTCAATACCAGTGGCGGCTGGCATGGGGAGGTTTGGGACCGGCGCAAAAACGGCGAGGTGTATCCGTCGTGGCTCAACGTCACGGCGTTGCGCGATGGGCTGGGTCAAGTGACCCATTACGTGGCCACCATGACCGAGATTACCGACCGCAAGCAGGCTGAAGAAGAAATTCGCAACCTGGCTTTTTATGACTCGCTCACTGGTTTACCGAACCGGCGCCTGCTGCTCGACCGCCTCGGCCAGGCGCTCAACACCAGTGCGCGGCACAAGCGCAGGGGTGCGCTGTTGTTTCTGGACCTGGACAATTTCAAGGTGCTCAACGACACGCGCGGGCATGACATGGGCGACCGCCTGCTCAAGCAGGTCGCGCAGCGTCTGGTGGCCTGCGTGCGCGAGGTTGACACCGTAGCCCGACTGGGTGGCGACGAGTTTGTGGTGATGCTGCTCGACCTGAGTGAAGACGCTTATGTGGCAGCGACCCAGACCGAGTTGGTCGGCGAGAAAATTCTGGAAACCCTGAACCAACCCTACTTGCTGGGCGAGTCGACCTTCATCAGCACACCCAGCATTGGCATCACCTTGTTTGGCGAGCAAAAAGAGAGCATGGACGATTTGCTCAAGCGTGCCGACCTGGCCATGTACGAGTCCAAGGCGGCCGGTCGCAACACCTTGCGCTTTTTCGACACCAGCATGCAGCACGCCATCAGCAACCGCGTGGCGTTGGAGGCCGATTTGCGCGAGGCGCTGGTGCAGCAGGAGTTCGTGCTGCATTACCAGGCGCAGGTGGATTTCCGGGGCCGCCTGAATGGGGCCGAAGTGCTGGTGCGCTGGCGCCACCCTGAGCGCGGCATGGTGTCACCCGCGCTGTTTATTCCTGCGGCCGAAGAGACCGGCGTTATTTTGCCGCTGGGTCGCTGGGTGCTGAAAACTGCCTGCCAGCAAATCGTGCGGTGGGAAAGCAACCCGCAGGCCAGTCACCTGACGGTGGCGGTCAATATCAGTGGCCGCCAGTTGATGCGCGCCGACTTTGTGGATGTGGTGATGCAGGTGCTGGCCGAAACCGGTGCCAACCCTGAGCGCCTCAAGCTGGAGTTGACCGAAAGCGTATTGGTATCGGACGTGGAAAACACCATTACCAAAATGCGCGCGCTGCAGTCAGTCGGGGTGCGGTTTTCGATGGACGATTTCGGTACCGGTTACTCCTCGCTGGCCTTTCTCAAACGGCTTCCGCTGGATCAACTCAAGATTGACCAGGGTTTTGTGCGCGACATTCTGGTCGACCCCAACGATGCCGCCATTGCCAAGATGGTGATTGCACTGGCCGAGAGCCTGGGCCTGTCGGTGATTGCCGAGGGCGTGGAAACCGAGGCGCAGAAGGAATTTCTGGCCACCCAGGGTTGCTTCGCTTACCAGGGCTATTTGTTTGGCAAGCCGGTGTCGGTGGAAGAGTTCGAGGCGGCCTTTCAGGCAGTGCGCGGGCGCTCGAACTAGGTCTTTGCTTTGGGCACCGGGTGGTTCACACCCGGTTTACTTGCCACTGCTCTTGCCGGAGCCCCCGGAACTGCCCGACCCGCCGGAGCCACTGGAGCTCCCGCTGCTCCCTGAGCTGCCGGATGAGCCCGAACTTCCTGAACTACCCGAGCTGCCGGAAGACCCTGATGTTCCGGAACTACCTGAAGTCGAAGTCGAGCCGGACTTGCCGGAGGTGTCCGTCGACTTGCCGCTGCCGGAGTCGGAACTGCCCGAGCGGCTGTCATCCGATGTGCGCTCGGACTTGCGTTCGGAGGAGCTCGAATCGTCAATCCGCTCCGGGTTGCTGTTGAGCGTGGTACTGCTGGAGCGACGGCTGCTGCGGTCGATGTCAATGCGCCGGACTTCCATACGTTGCCCAGGGCCCACCTGGGCCAGCACCCGTACACGCTGGTTCGCGGCCAGATCCTTCAGGCTGCCGCCCCGAACTTCGGTGCGCTCGGCCAACTGCCAGCCTTGCGCACCGAGGTTGATTGACTGCCCGTTAGCCGAGTGCACCAGGCCCTCCACCAGCACCTCGTGGGCCGCACCCAGACTGCGCCGCGTGGGCTCCGACTCCAGGCTACGTGCCTGCAGCGCGGCACCATCCCAGATGCCCTGGACGCTAACCTCTGTTCCGCGTTCTGTAGAGCCCGGAAGCGTTGCACCGGCCAGCCGCACCGAGGTTCCCCCGACCCGCGTCTCGCCACCTGGCAGGCGCTCCAGCGGCCCCCTGAGTTGCGCTTCGGCACGCGGGGCAATCTGCCCGACAAAACTGGCTTCAATGGCTCCGCCGGTACGCCGGTAGCCGCTCACCTGAACCCATTGGCCCACACGGATGTCGGCGACCGATGCGGCCGATGGCGCCCACACGGTTTGCCCCAGAACTTGCAGGCTTCCTTCGGCGCGGTTCACGGCGGCCACCGGTCCGACCACGGCATGAAGCACTGCGATGCGACGGGCCGCGTATTCGGGCCCCGAGCCCGTCGCCTGAATCGCCACCAACTTGCCTACGGCCAGGGCGCTCAAGGGCACGTCCGCGCCGTCCTCGCTGACGGGTGTGCTGGTGTCCAGGTGCACCTCGACACCATTGACGCACACGCTGGCAAAGCCCGTGATGACCCCGACGATTCCTGTGCCGCCCATGCCGCCGTCAATGCCGGTACCCCCCAGTCCCGGCTTCAGCGCTTGCTGGCCGGTGCCGCCCAAGCCGGGGGCTTCCAGCATCGATGCCGGCATGACGGCCGACTGCGTGGCGCAACCATCGGCGGCCTGCGCAACCGCGCTGCTCATCACCCACGCCCATGTCAGCGTGAGGCGGGACAGCCAAGGTAAGCGGGACCTCATGCCGAGGCCTCCGGGGGTTTGTCGGTTTCCGCAGGCTCCGCGTAAAAGTACACACCAAAAGTCATGCGCTGGCGAGGTTCCAGTGAAGTGGCGTCCTGTTGTTCGGCGGCCATGGCGCTCTTGTTGATGGCCAGCAGGGCCTTCATGCCCTGATCCAGCGACTGCTTGGAAAGTGCCTGGACGGAGGCCAGACTCAGCGCGTCGTAATGCACGCTGCGGTCCATGAACGGCGGCTGCCGGCCGCGCAGGTTGTGCACCGCGGCGGCCAGGTGGTCGTGCTGGTTGTGGCCGAAGTAGAAAGCCTTCTCATCGAAGCCCTCGGCCGGTACAAAGGCGTTGGTATTCAGACACACCCGTTTGTCGGCATCCATATGGGCAACCCCCAGCCGAATCCATTCGTCCAGCACTACCTTGGAGCGGATGTCGTTGTTGACGCTGGCCACCAGCGCTTCGAAAGAAATATCCCCACCTTCGCTGCGAAAACGGGGCAGTGGCAGGGGTTGGCTGTCGGGGTCCAAATACAGGGGGTTGCCCAGCCAGGTGGCCACCAGGGTCGCACCCAGTGACACCACCGCGGGTGCACGCGGTTCGGACGTTTGCAGCGCGGCGCGCAGGCGGCTCACGTCCTTGCGGTGTACGCCCGACATCAGGCTGATGCGGCTGTCGGTGGGAGGTTTGTCGTCAATGCGGAACTCACGCTCGGCAACTTCCACATACAGACGCTTGAGCAGATCTGTCAGGTATTGCAGGGTGATGCCTTTTTCCAGCAGCAGGCGCACCAGAGGCTTGAGCACGCGCCGCAATGCCTGCACAAGTGCAGCGGAAGGCATGGCGCTGGTGGGTTCTTCCATGAAGGGCGTGGGAATAGTGGGAAAACGAACTGTAACACCTGTGTGGGAAATTTTTACACAAAAGTGTTGTGTGGGATTATTTCCCGCTATATACTTTGTTCGTGGGAAATAATCCCACACAACAGCCCCATCCACTTTTCATCGGAGAGACACCATGCAAATCACTTCCACCGTACGCGTACTGGCCCTTACCGCCGCCCTGGCCTTGATCGGAGGCGCTGCTTTGGCTAAAGACGGAGGTCGCTCCGGCAGCTCCGGTTCGGGTAGTTCTGGCAGTTCGGGCAGCTCTGGTAGCTCAA
The DNA here is from genome assembly GCA_936943465.1 of uncultured Rhodoferax sp. Classification (GTDB taxonomy): domain Bacteria; phylum Pseudomonadota; class Gammaproteobacteria; order Burkholderiales; family Burkholderiaceae_C; genus Allorhodoferax. The sequence continues at coordinate 268 of CAKZJN010000250.1, read as the reverse complement.
ACAGTTCCAGCGGCTCTAGCGGTTCTGGAAAATCCGGCAGCTCCAGCAACTCGGGATCCAACAGCAGGCACTCGGAGGCACACGAATCCCATCACAGTGCCGATGCGGGCAAGAGCCATCAAAGCCATGGAGCAGATGACGCACCGGGACATGTGTCCGGCGGCCACGGAGCCGACGATGCACCGGGTCATGTTTCTGGGGGTCACGGCGCCGATGACGCGGCGGAATTGGCTCAAACAGAGCGCCGTCGCCAGCGCCACACCGGCAC
>CAKZJN010000249.1 GCA_936943465.1 uncultured Rhodoferax sp. | reverse complement strand
CGCATCGTGAATGTGGCCTCGGCGGCTGGCCTGAAGGTCTTGCCGCAAATCGGCGCCTATTGCATGAGCAAGGCTGCTGTCATCCAGATGACCAAGGCCATGGCGCTGGAGTGGGGCAAGTTCGGCATCAACGTGAACGCCTTGTGCCCGGGCTATATCGACACCGAAATCAACCACCACCATTGGAAGACCGAAGCCGGTCAGAAACTGGTCAATATGTTGCCGCGCAAGCGCCTGGGCCAAGTCAAGGACCTGGACGCTTTGCTGGTCATGCTGTGCTCGGACCAGAGTCATTTCATCAATGGTGCGGTGATTGCGGCAGACGACGGCTTCAGCGTGTAACCAAGGATTAGCGCGGTGCCAGTCGGATGGCGCCGTCAAGGCGAATGACTTCGCCGTTGAGCATGTCGTTCTCCACAATGTGGCGTACCAGTTTGGCGTAGTCCTGCGGCGTGCCCAGGCGCGAGGGAAACGGTACCGAAGCAGCCAGCGAATCCTGCACTTCCTGGGGCATGCCAAACATCATGGGTGTGCCGAAAATTCCGGGGGCAATCGTCATATTGCGGATGCCGTTGCGTGCCAGATCACGGGCGATCGGCAGTGTCATTCCCACCACGCCACCTTTTGACGCGCTATAGGCGGCCTGGCCCATTTGTCCGTCGTATGCGGCAACCGAAGCGGTGGAAATCATCACGCCGCGCTCGCCGGTGCTTTCTGGTTCGTTCTTGCACATGGCTTCAGCTGCCAGGCGAATCATGTTGAAGCTGCCAACCAGATTCACGGTGATGCACTTGGTGAAAGTAGCCAATGCGTGCGCGCCATTCTTGCCCACGGTTTTTTCTCCGGGTGCGATGCCGGCGCAATTCACCAGGCCCATCAGCTTGCCCATGGAAACTGCCTTGGCGACAACCGCCTGTCCGTCGGCCTCGTTGCTAACGTCGCACTTGACGAAAGCGCCGCCGATTTCCCTGGCAACAGCCTCACCTTTCTCTACTTGCATGTCGGCAATCACCACTTTGCCGCCGGCGGCAGTCAGCATGCGCGCTGTGCCTTCACCCAGCCCCGATGCGCCGCCCGTAACAATAAAGACCTTGCCTGCGATTTCCATGCTGTGCTCCTGAGATATTTGAATTGAGAGTTGACGTTTACGTAAACGTCAATTATGACCCATGGCGAACGGGCTTAGCAACAGGCGTGGCGCTGCTTCATGAACTTGGCAAAAACTTGATGCTATAATCTGAGGCTTCGACTCATAGGCGCATAGCTCAGCTGGTTAGAGCACCACCTTGACATGGTGGGGGTCGTTGGTTCGAGTCCAATTGCGCCTACCAAGACACTGCCCCGCAACCCGCTTTCGAGCTTGGTTCCGGGGCTTTTTTATGTCGGTTGATCTGCTATCAAAACGTTGCCATGATGGCCTGACGCAATGCCGGGGTGATTTCCGGCATGACACCAAACCAGGCCTTGAAGGCCGGACGGGCCTGGTTGAGCAGCATGCCCAAGCCATTGACCGTTTCATTTCCACGCAAGCGGGCTGCGCGCAGCAGTGGCGTTTCCAAAGGAATGTAAATGGCGTCCGATACAAGCGCAGATTGCGGAAGTCGATCGAGTTGAATGTCGAGTTCTGGCTGACCGTGCATGCCCTGATCGGTGGTGTTCACCAGCAGCGCGATGTCGCTCAGGGCTTCGCTGCGTTCGCTCCAGTCCACCACTTGAATGGCCGCGCCAAACTCATCGGCGAGCGCCTGTGCTTTAGCGCGGGTGCGATTGATCAGACGGATCTCTTTGGCCCCTTCGTCTAGCAAGCTGAGTACGACCGCACGTGCAGCACCTCCGGCACCCAGCACCGTGATGGGGCCAGCCGCGGCTTGCCAGTCGGGCTTGGCATCCCGCAGACTTTGTATGTAGCCGAAACCATCGTTGTTGTAGCCGAGCAAAGCACCTTCCGGGGTCACGACGATGGTGTTGATCGCGCCCATGCGAAGCGCCAGTGGGTCAACCACATCCATGAGCTTAAGGGCGTTGACCTTGTGCGGAATCGTGACATTGCAACCGGCCAGGCCGAGCGCGCGCAAACCCCGGATGGCGTCTTCAATGCGTTCCGGTTGAACAGGAAACAAGCCGTACGCTCCTTGCAGACCGTATTGGCGGATCCAATGGTTGTGGATGACCGGCGAACGGGAATGGGCGACCGGCCAGCCCATGACTCCAGCCATAACGAACGTGTTTGCCATTGAAACTAACTCCTTGGTTTTCTACTGGGCGCCATTATCGGAACAACGCTGCCATAGCGTGCCGATTCAAGCCGCATCCCCTCTGTGTTTTATCTGCCTTGCAAAGGCGCAAATCTTGGGTGCTGGCTGGCCATTCGATGGTTAATCCGGCAGGCTAACCGTGTGCTCACCGATCGGCGAGCTGGGTGTAGCGGGGTCGATGGCGTAGTAGTCGCCAGCTTCAGCCGTAAAGATGTGCGCGCCGATACGCAATCCTTGCGGCGTGTCCAGGCTGCCGGCGGCAATGGAAATTCTTTCCTTGCCAAGCTCTTCGAAGAATAAGCTGGATCCGCATTCACCGCAAAAGCCGCGTCGAAATCCCGGCTTTGCGCTGTACCAGCGCAAGCCCTCATCGCGATCCAGCGAAAAGTAGCCTCGGCGGCAGGCGGTCGCGGTGACAAAGTGGCCACTGGTTTTGCGACATTGTTCGCAGTGGCAGGCAATGATGTCGCGCAAGGGGCCCTGCACGACATATCGCACGCTGCCGCAGGCACAACCACCGGTAACGGGGAGAGACAATTTCTGCTCCTAAAGTTTTTCGCTGGCACCAGTGTAGTGATGTCGCCACTGGGACCTAGCATGGGAATTGATGGGCCTCAAAAGCCAAAATAAGGGTATTCCTTTTTGGCGGCATCCATCGTCAACTCTAAAATGTGCTGCAGTGCAGTACATTGGCTGCACTTCCCGAGCAAGCACGAATAGACATGAATAAATCCACTGCAAACGACGGCGTGTCCACCGAACGGGTGATTAAAAAGTACCCGAACCGCCGGTTGTACGACACCGACACGTCCAGCTACATCACTCTGACAGAAATAAAGCAACTGGTCATGGACAGTGAGTCGTTCGTGGTGCGCGATGCCAAGTCGGGCGAAGATTTAACCCGCAGCATCCTCCTTCAGATCATTCTGGAAGAAGAGGC
>CAKZJN010000248.1 GCA_936943465.1 uncultured Rhodoferax sp. | reverse complement strand
GTGCCCCCTTGCTGGACACGTCCAACGCCACCCTGGCGGCCAAGGTATTCACGCCCGATGATGTGTTTGCCGGCACCCCGATTCCGTCGCCGGTACTGATTTACGACGATGACCACTACTACATGGGCGGTGCACTGGCTGAAGCGCTGCGCCGCAAAGGGCTGGAGGTGCTGCTGGTCACGCCGGCCACCAAGGTGTCCGAGTTCACTGACATGACCATGGAGCAGCACCGCATTCAAAGCGGCCTGCACAAGCTGGGGGTGCAGGTGTTTACCAATACCGAAATCGCGGCGGTGCATTCGGTGGGCTCGGGCCTGATCGTCGGGCTGAAGAACCTGTATTCCGACAAGGTGGCCCCTCAGCAATGCCAGTCGGTGCTGATGGTCACCATGCGCGACCCGTCAGACGCTTTGTTTATGGCGCTGCAGGAGCGAGAAGCGGAGTGGGTTGGGGCCGGCATTCGCAGCGTGCAGGTGCTGGGCGATGCGTACGGCCCGGGCACCGTGGCGGCGGCGGTGTATGCCGGCCACCGCGCGGCGCGCGAACTCGATGCACCGGAGTTGCCGCTGGATCAGGTGCCGTTCAAACGGGAGCTGATCGCCATCGAGCCGGCGTCGGCTGACTGATCAATGCGCAACGACCGGGCTGCGGGTCTTGTTGAGCGACAGGGTTAGCAGCAACATGGCCAACATCAGTACCGCCACCAGGCCATAGGCCCGTCCAAAGCCATCGGCTCCGCCACCGCTGAAGTCGGCCAATGCGCTGATGCTGGCCGCCGCCACCAGCGTGCCGATGGCGGTGGCGATGTTGATCAGGCCTTGCGCAGCGGCGCGCACGGCCACCGGGGCTTCGTCAATCGCAATCGAGCGCAGTGCGCCGCCCACCACAATGCCAACGCCTAGACCCACCGGCACCGAGGCCAACAGGAAGAACCACAGCCCCAGGCTGGTGACGGCGGTCAGGCCGTAGCCGGCAGCCAGCAGGCCAAAGCCCATCAAAATCATGGTGCGCGCGCCGAGCCGGTTCAGCAACCGTCCGCCGCCGCCGGAGCCCAGCATGGAACACACCACCATGGGCAGCAGCACAAAACCCGCGTTGTGTGGGGTCACGCCATAGGCCTTGGTGGCCAGCGCGGCCAAAAAGATCACGCTGCCCATGCCATAGCCCGCGCCCACCGCCAGCAGGTAGGTCAGGGCGAGTTGGCGGTTGCGAAACAGGCTGATCGGAATCAGCGGCGATGCCACCTGGCTTTCCACCCGAATCAGCAGCAGTAGCAGCACGGCCACCGCCAGCAGCAACCAGGGCCACAGAGTGAGGCCCAGAATCGGGTCGAGCACGCGGGTAATGCCCAGCACCAGTGCCGCCAGCAAGGTAAAAGTCAGCACGATGCCGGCGGTGTCCAGTGGTGTCCGCACCGGCGCGCTTGTGCGTTTGGGCAACACCTTGGCACCCATCACCAGAATGACGGCGGCAATCGGCAGGTTCAGCAGAAAAATCCAGTGCCAGCTCAAAGCCAGCATCAGGGCCGACGCCAACGGCGGGCCCAGTACAAAGGCCATGCCGTAGGTGGCACCAATCAACCCCAACATGCGGCCGCGTTTTTCGGGGGCAAACACATCGCCCACCACGGCGCTGGCCGTCGGTGTGATGCCGCCGGCACCGGCACCCTGAATGGCGCGGCTGACGATCAGCATCCAGAAATTGGGCGACAGGGCAATCAGCAGTGAACCCAGCGCAAACAGCGACACGCTGAACAGGTAGACCGGGCGGCGACCGAGGCGGTCACTCAAATTGGCCATCAGCGCCGTGCTGCACAGGGAAAACAGCACAAATACGCTCAGGATCAGGCCCACGGTGCGGTTATCCACACCAAACGACTCGCGCAAAACAGGGATGGCGGGCCCGATGATGGCAGTGTCCAGGGCGGCCATGAAAACGCCGGTAAACAGGACCCGAATCAAGGGCTTATGCGTTGCATCGACATCCGGTTGTGCTGTGACTGACATGAACTCCACTCGTGAAAATCGCGCTACGGATGCGAGACGCAGGCGATTATAGAAGCGGCGTCACGCCGAGCCGTCAGAAGGGAAGAGCCCGTCGCTGCGACTGCGCGGCGGGTGCGCCTCAAGCGCCGGACAGCGAGCGCGCAATCGAGCGCTTGAACGGCATCAGCTTGTCGCTCAGGCGCAGGATCACCTGCCGTGCCAGCTTGGCCGGCACGGAGTCGCGGGTGTAAATCTCCACCACCAGGCGTGTCATCCAGAACAGCGGCAGGGTGGCGCGCTTTTGCTGGGCTTCATAGCGCTTGAGCAGGCTGCTGCTGCCAATGTCACCCCGGGTGTGCAGGGCGGTGCCAATTTCCCGGCTCAGCGCCTCCACACTCAGTAAGCCAAAGTTAAAGCCATGGGCCGTGACCGGATGCATGCCCACGGCCGCATCGCCCACGGTGGCAAAGCGCTGGGCAACCAGTTGTTGCGGGTAAACCGCCACCAGCGGGTAGTTGTGGCGGGTGCTGCACAGATGCATGGCACCCAGGCGGCGGTTAAAGCGCTGCGTCACAGCCTGGTTAAAGGCTTCGGGCTCCATCTTCATCAGCGCGTCAATTTCATGGCTGGCCAGGGTAATCACGGCCGATGCCCGGTGCGCGCCGGAATCGGGGTGCGGGTTCATGGGCAGTAGGGCCAAAGTCTGGCCGTAGCCAAACCACTCCCAGGCGGCAAAGTCGTGCGGCTGCTCGAAGGTCATGGCACAGACCAGCATGTTTTTTCCGAAGTCGTGCATGTGGGCCGCAATGCCCATCATGCGGCGGGTGGTGGAAAAGCGGCTGTCAGCAGCCACCACCAGTTTGGCGTGCAACACCTTGCCGCTGGCCAGGGTGACCGTGCCTTCGTCTTTGCCGGTGCGCACATCGGTGACCTTTTCGCCGGTCAGCAGGGTGATGTCAGCATTTGCCGCTATTGCCTGCTGCACGCCACGCCAGGCGGCATCGCGCAGCAGGTGATTCGACACCAGCCAGCCTAGTTCGTTGCGCCCGCCCAGTTCGTGTCCGATGGTCATGGAGAAGATGTTCGGCCCGTCGATGACTTTGGCGTCTTTCAGGGGCGCAATCTCCCGGCTGTCCATCAGTTCCCACAGGCCCAGGTCCTTAAGCAGGTGGGCGGAATGTTGGGTCAGGGCGATTTCCCGGCCATCAAAG
>CAKZJN010000247.1 GCA_936943465.1 uncultured Rhodoferax sp. | reverse complement strand
GCTACCAGTTCTTGAGCCAACGCCAAGGCCAGTGCGTCTTGCGCAAAGGCATGCGGCGTGTCGCGGTACACATTGCGTGAGAACTGGTCCAGCACAATGATTTCCGCCAGACGTCCTTCCGGCGTACCGCGCCAACCAAATAGTTCGCACCGTGCCGCGGCCTCCAGCGTGGAGCCGAAGCGGGCGCGAATGGCTTCATCCAGCGCAACGTCCTTGGCGAAATGCTTCTGCGGCGTCAGTTCTTCAAACCAGAACTGGAGGACGGTTTGGGCTTGCATGGTTTGACAGGAAGATAGGGCTCTACTTGCCCCAAGAATCCTTCAACCCCACCGCCAGGTTAAACACCGGCTTGCCGGCCTGGTGGTCCAGACGGTCCGCCACAAAGTAGCCGTGCCGCTCGAACTGGAACTTGTCGTCGGGCTGGGCGTTGGCAAGGGAAGGTTCCACGATGGCCGTGATGACCTTCAGGCTGTTGGGGTTCAGGCTCTCGATAAAGTCCTTGCCGCCCGCATCGGGTTGGGCGTCGCTGAACAGGCGGTCGTACAGGCGCACTTCGGCGTTTACACCATCGGCTACGCCCACCCAGGTAATGGCGGCTTTGGCCTTGACGCTGTCGGCACCGGGGGTGCCGCTCTTGGTATCCGCGATGACTTTGGCGTGTACTTCGGTGATCTGGCCTGCGGCGTCTTTGGCGCAGCCGGTGCATTCGATCACGTAGCCTCCTTTGAGGCGAACGATGTTGCCGGGGAACAGGCGCTTGTAGCCCTTGGGCGGAACTTCTTCGAAGTCCTCGCGCTCAATCCAAACTTCTTTGCCAATTTGGAACACGCGGTCTGCGGGTGGAGTCTGGCCCTCGGCGATGGCCGAGTGGGGCAGGGCGGGTTGGGTGCAGGCTTCCAGGTAGCCGTCCGAGCCAAACACTTCGGCCCAGTTGGTCAGCACCAGTTTCACAGGATTGAGCACGGCAAAGCCGCGGTGCGCCTTGTTTTCCAGATCCTCGCGCAGGCAACCTTCCAGCGTGGAGTAGTCAATCCAGCTATCGCTCTTGGTTACGCCGATGCGTTCGGCAAAGGCTTGCAGGCTGGCCGGTGTGTAGCCCCGGCGGCGCAGTCCGACGATGGTTGGCATGCGCGGATCGTCCCAGCCGCTCACCCGGTGGTCGTACACCAGTTGGGCCAGCTTGCGTTTGCTGGTGATGACATAAGTGAGGTTCAGGCGCGCAAACTCGTACTGTTTGGGTGGCGGGCTGGCCAACAAGCCACCTTCGCACAGACGGTCCATCAACCAGTCGTAAAACGGCCGCTGGTCTTCGAATTCCAGGGTACAGATGCTGTGCGTGATCTGTTCCAGTGCGTCTTCAATCGGGTGCGCATAGGTGTACATCGGATAGATGCACCAGGTGTCGCCCGTGTTGTGGTGCGTGGCGCGGCGGATGCGGTAAATGGCCGGATCGCGCATATTGATGTTGGGGCTGGCCATGTCGATCCTGGCGCGCAACACCATGCTGCCGTCTTCATGCTTGCCATCGCGCATTTCGCGAAAACGTGCCAGGTTCTCAGTGGGCGTGCGGCTGCGGAACGGGCTGTCCACACCGGGTTTGCCAAAGTCGCCCCGGTTGACACGCATTTGTTCGGCGGTTTGCTCGTCCACATAGGCGTGGCCGGCTTCAATCAGGTACTCCGCCGCACGGTACATGAAGCCAAAGTAGTCGCTGGCCTGGTAGGGCGCGTCATTACCTGGCTGGCTCCAGCTAAAGCCCAGCCATTGCACGGCATCGATGATGCTGTTGACGTACTCGGTGTCTTCTTTTTCGGGGTTGGTGTCGTCAAAGCGCAGGTGGCACACGCCACCGTAGTCACGCGCCAGGCCGAAGTTGATGCAGATGCTCTTGGCGTGACCCACATGCAGGTAGCCGTTGGGCTCGGGCGGAAAGCGGGTGCGGATCTTGGCGGGGTCGGGTTGGCCCGCAGCGTGGTGTGCTGCGTCACCGGGGCTGCCGGCCCAGCGGCGGTTGGCGTAGGTGCCCTTGTCCAGATCGGACTCGATGATCTGGCGGAGAAAGTTGCTGGGTTTAACGGCTTCGGGCGCAGCGTTCGCTGCGGCTTTGGTATTGGTCGGAGGATTACTCATGCGGTCGATTTTAGACGTGCATAAAAAAAGCGCACCGGAGTGCGCTTCTCGGAAGAGGGCAACTCACATTGCCCGCTTGCTGGACCCGAAATTAACGGATCACAGCCAGTTCTTCCAGCTTGCCGCCCTTGATGGTCTTCAGGGTCAGAGCACCACCAATGATGTCGCCCTTGCCGTCAAAGCCGATAGAGCCGGTCACGCCTTGGAAGTCCTTGGTGGCTGCCAGTGCGGGCAGGTACTTGGCGGGGTCGGAAGAACCGGCCTTGACCATGGCTGCAACCATCAGCTTCACGCTGTCGTACACGTAGGGTGCATACACCTGAACGTCCACACCGAACTTGGCCTTGAACTTCTTGTCGAAGTCGGCCTTGGCGGCTGCGAACTTGCTGCCCTTTTCAACACCACCGGCTTCAGCGCAGAACACTTGGTTGTCGGTAACGGAGTCACCAGCCAGCTTGACCAGCTCGGTGGAGCAGATGCCGTCGCCGCCCAGGAACTTGGCGCTGATGCCCAGGGATTTCATCTGGCGCAGCATGGGGCCAGCAACAGCGTCCATGCCGCCGAAGAACACGACGTCAGGCTTCTTGCCCTTGATGGTGGTCAAGATGGCGTTGAAGTCGGTAGCCTTGTCGGTGGTGTACTCGCGAGCAACCACTTGCGCGCCGGCAGCTTCAGCGGCCTTCTTGAACTCTTCAGCCACGCCTTGACCGTAGGCAGTACGGTCGTCGATCACGGCCAGGGTCTTGCCCTTCAGGGTGTTCACAGCGTAACGGCCCAGGGTGCCACCCAGTTGGGTGTCGTCAGCCACCACGCGGAAGGTGGTCTTGAAACCTTGGCGTGTGTACTTGGGGTTGGTAGCAGAGGGAGAGATCTGGGGGATGCCTGCATCGCTGTAGATCTTGGAAGCGGGAATGGAAGTACCCGAGTTCAGGTGACCGACCACGCCGGCAACCTTGGCGTCAGCCAGCTTCTGGGCAACGGCAGTACCTTGCTTGGGATCAGCGCCGTCGTCTTCGGTCATCAGCTTCAGGGTGACCTTTTGGCCACCGATGGTGACACCAGCTGCATTGAGTTCTTCAACGGCCATGATGGCACCGTTTTCGTTGTCCTTACCCAGGTGGGCAATAGCGCCGCTGGTGGGGCCGACGTGGGCGATGGTCACGACGGATTGGGCAAACGCTACGCCAGCGGTAATGGCGAGTACAGCAACAGCTACGGATTTCAGCTTCATGAGTTTCAAACTCCAGTATTTAAGTTAAACAAAAATGTGAATTATGTTTCCACGGTGGGGAACTTAACGCACTTTTTTCCGGTTGGATATAGGGCTTTCGCTTAAGCAAAACCCTAGACCGCCAGTATAAGCAGCATCAAAGCCCCTTCGTAAAGTGGTGACTGCAGGCAATATGTGTGCCACGCCCAATCCCCGTTTTGGGGCAGCTACAGCAAGCTGTCCACAAAGGCATTGATGGCCACTACATCGGGTGGTAACAGGGTGTAGGGAATCGCTTCCCGGTCCATCACCTCACGCAACCCGCGGTCTACTTCAATGGCCTGCTCTTCTTCCTGGAAGCGACCCGCCCGGACGTAGCGTTTGTCCCCCCGCTCGACCAGCACATTGATGTTGTCGTGCTGCCGGTACCACTCGAGAATCTGGGCGCGGGTCTTATCCACATCGCAGATGTTGGGTTCGTAGGTTTCGTTATAAAAAAGCACTTGGGGCAGTGAGCCCTCGGTGATCAGGAACTGCACCTGGCCATCAATCAGGTTGATCATTTCAAACTGGCGCTGGGCAATGAAGTACTGGTTCTTGAGCACTTCAAAATTCTGTTGCCAGACCAGTGCCTTGGCGTGGTCCGGAATGGTCTCCACGGTCTTGCCGCGCTGGTGCAGGTGCAGCACGATGGCAGCGGCATACATGGACTTGTCGCAGCCCGGGCCGCCAATGATGTTGATCACCTTGGTGGGGTACAGGCGCAGCTTGGTTTCGGGCAGGATGTTGGTGACGTTGGTGTAGCGAATCGTCATACGGAACCCTTCGGCTTGAGATGGAACTTACTTTAAACCGGTTGCAGCAACAAAATGGCTAGAGCAGACCCAGCCACTGGCCCCACACCAACTGGCCCAGATAGCGGCTTGGCAACAGTGTGAACACACCGGCCCCAATGCACGCACCCAGATACAGTTGCTGCATGGTCTGGCGGTGCCGGACGAAGTCGCGCCGCCGCAGGTACAGAAACGCGCCGGTTATGCCGTAGAGCGTGTAGGGAATGAGCAGATGAATCGGCGTGTAGCCCGCCAGATTGGGCAAATTGAAGTCGCGGATAAACAAGGCCGAAATGGCAGTGGCCAGCATCAGGGTGACCCAGGCATAGCCAAAGGCGCGGTGCAGCACCGGCCGTTTGATGGTGCCCAAGCGGGCCCACAAGGCAATCGGCCCGAGCACCAATGCGCCGAGGGCGGCAGCGGTATGAATGGCAATGGTTGGTGTGAGTTGCATGGTCTTCTTGTTGTTTGCGTCTCGGTTGCGGCAACGGTGTCACGCTGCCCATGCCACAGTGTAATGCGAGCATTTGCCGTGATTTTTACCCAAGCTTTACCCGCCAGCGGCCTTTTGCCAGCGGGGTTAAGGGACCGTTTTCTACAATAGCCGCATGAAAAAACGTGTGTGGATTGCAAGCCTGGTGGTACTGGCCATGGCCGCTGGTGGTGGCTATTGGTGGAGCCAGCGCGCCGGTGCTGATGCGGTGAAATACCGCACCGCCAAGATTGAGCGTGGCAACCTGCAGGCCACGGTGGCCGCCAGCGGGGCGGTGAACCCGGTGGCGCTGGTGACGGTGGGCACGCAGGTGAGCGGCCAGATCCGCGACCTGCTGGTGGACTTCAACTCCGAAGTGAAAGCCGGACAGTTGCTGGCCCAGATTGACCCCGAGACGTTTGAATACCGGGTGCGCTCGGCGCAGGCTGACGTGGACGCCGCGCGTGCGGCTGTGGCCACGGCGCAGGCCAACTTGTTGGCGGCGCTGACGCAGGTGTCGCGCGCCCAGGTGGACCTGACCGAGGCGCAGCGCGACCTGGATCGCAAGCAAAGCCTGGTCGAAAAACAGTTCATTGCCCAAAGCGAAGCCGACCGGGCCCGTGCGCTGGTCAACACCAGCCAGGAAGCCCTCAAGGCAGTGCAGGCGCAGGTGGGCGTGGCACAGGCTGGCGTGAAGTCGGCACAGGCCAGTGTGGCGCAGCGCGAAGCGGCGCTGGCACAGGCTCGCATTGATTTGGCCCGCACGCGCATTACCTCGCCCGTCAACGGCATCGTGATCAAGCGCGCCATCGAGCGCGGCCAGACTGTGGCGGCCAGTTTGCAGGCACCCGAGTTGTTCATCATTGCGCAGAACCTGCGGGACATGCAGGTCGATGCAGCCATTGACGAGAGCGATGTGGGCCGCATTCGCACCGGACAAAAAGCCAGCTTTAGCGTGGACGCTTTTCCGGGCCAGAGTTTTGAAGGCCAGATCAAGCAGGTGCGCAAATC
>CAKZJN010000246.1 GCA_936943465.1 uncultured Rhodoferax sp. | reverse complement strand
GCAATTTTTTTGAGTTGTTGACCGTACGCGACGGGCGCCATGGGGTTGCCAACTTGCTTGTACGCAAGCCACGAAACCGGAATCAAAAACGCCAGGATCATGAGCCAATATTGCACCGCCTGGGTCCAGGTTACCGCCCGCATTCCCCCCAGAAAAGAACACACCAGCACCCCGCCCAGCCCCAGCAATATGCCAATTTCAAAATGCACGCCGGTAAGCCGCGAAGTGATCAGGCCCACACCGTAAATTTGCGCAACCACATAGGTGAATGACACCACCACGGCAGCCATGGATGCGATCATCCGAGGCCAGCGGCCGCCATAGCGCACCGAGAAGAAATCGGGCACCGTGTACAAATTCATGCGCCGCAAATACGGAGCCACCAACAAGGCCACCAGACAAAACCCGCCAGTCCAACCCATGATGTAGGCCAGTCCGCCGGGTTGCCCGTTAGAGCCGGAAAATCCCTGCAGGTAAAGCCCGCCCGCCAGACTGATGAAGGAGGCCGCGCTCATCCAGTCGGCCGCGGTGGCCATGCCGTTGTACAGCCCGGGAATACGCCGGCCGGCTACGTAGTATTCGCTGGCCTCGGAAGTTCGACCATAAACGCCGATCACGGAATACATCACCAGCGTGGCTGCCAGAAAAATACCGGCAATCCAGGCCCGGTGCAAGCCAAAGCGCTCTGCCACGGCAAGTGCGACCAATAGGCCCACAATGCCCAACACCACCCCACCAAAACGGAAGTGGTAAATGCGCGTTTGCTTGCCAAATGCCACGGCATCAAAGCCGGGCTCTGGTGGCTCGCCGCGCCCCTTGAAGAAAGCAAACATCACCACAATGGCGATGAAAACCAGCAGGGAGCCCTGGGCTGCAAACCAGAATGAAAACGGCCAGCCGGCTATTGCGCCCTGCAGGTCCCGCGCAAAAAAGACCACCCCAAACGAAGCCAAAAACCACACCAACAAAAGCCCTGCATGCAGGGGCCAATGCCGGCGTGGGGCTTCTTGCGACATCAGCCTGCGAGCTGCTGCCAGGTCGCGATGACCGAGTCAGGGTTCAGGGAGATGGAGGAAATTCCCTGGTCCTTGAGCCAATGGGCAAAGTCCGGATGGTCGCTGGGACCTTGGCCGCAAATGCCCACGTACTTGCCTTGACGCTTACAGGCGGAAATAGCCATCGCAATCAGCGCCTTCACCGCCGGGTCGCGCTCGTCAAAGTCGGCCGCCAGCACTTCCAAGCCGGAATCACGGTCCAGACCCAGCGACAACTGGGTCAGGTCGTTAGAGCCAATCGAGAAGCCGTCAAAGAACTCCAGGAACTGGTCGGCCAGGATTGCGTTGCTGGGAATCTCGCACATCATGATGAGCTTGAGATCGTTTTCTCCCCGGCGCAGGCCGTGTTTGCCCAGCAGTGTCGTTACTTTCTGTGCCTGTCCCAGGGTGCGCACAAACGGCACCATGACCTGCACATTGGTCAACCCCATGTCGTTGCGCACGCGCTTGAGCGCCTCGCATTCCATGGCAAAAGCTTCGCCGAACTCAGAGCTCACATAGCGTGCTGCGCCCCGGAAACCCAGCATGGGGTTTTCTTCCTCTGGCTCGTAGCGACTACCGCCAATCAGCTTGCGGTATTCGTTGCTCTTGAAGTCCGACAGACGCACGATGACCGGCTTGGGCCAGAACGCGGCCGCAATGGTGGCCACGCCTTCGGCCACGCGGTCCACGTAAAAGGCTTTGGGCGATGCATGGCCACGGGCCACCGACTCGACTGCCTTTTTCAGGTCGGCATCCACATTCGGGTAGTCCAGGATGGCCTTGGGGTGCACGCCGATGTTGTTGTTGATGATGAACTCCAGCCGGGCCAGACCCACGCCCTGGTTGGGCAACTGGCAGAAGTCAAAGGCCAATTGCGGGTTGCCTACGTTCATCATGATCTTGACCGGAATCTCGGGCATCACGCCGCGCTGCACTTCCGACACTTCGGTTTCCAGCAGGCCGTCGTACACAAACCCGGTATCGCCCTCGGCGCAGCTCACGGTCACCAACATGGCGTCTTTCAACTGGTCCGTGGCGTGGCCACAGCCCACGACCGCCGGAATGCCCAACTCGCGCGCAATGATGGCGGCGTGGCAGGTGCGACCACCACGGTTGGTCACGATGGCCGAGGCCCGCTTCATCACCGGCTCCCAGTTGGGGTCGGTCATGTCAGTTACCAGAATGTCACCGGCCTGCACCTGGTCCATGTCGGCAATGCTGTGCACGATGCGCACGGGGCCGGTACCAATCTTTTGCCCGATGGCGCGGCCTTCAACCAGCACGGGGCCCTTGCCCTTGAGCTTGTAGCGGTGCTCCACCTTGTCGGCAGCCTGGCTCTTCACCGTCTCAGGACGGGCCTGCAAGATGTAAAGCTGTCCGTCGCCACCGTCCTTGCCCCACTCAATGTCCATTGGACGGCCATAGTGCGCCTCAATCACCAGGGCATAGTGGGCGAGTTGCTCCACTTCGGCGTCGGTCAGCGAATAGCGGTTGCGCATTTCGGTGGGCACATCAGTGGTCTTGACGAGCTTGCCCGTTGCGGCCTTTTCTTCAGGTGTGCTGAACTCCATTTGCAGCAGTTTGGAGCCCAAACTGCGGCGGATAACGGCGCGCTTGCCGGCCTTGAGCATCGGCTTGTGCACATAGAACTCGTCCGGATTGACGGCACCCTGCACCACCGTTTCACCCAGCCCGTAGCTGGAAGTGATGAACACCACATCGGAAAAGCCCGACTCGGTGTCGATGGTGAACATGACGCCGGCTGCGCCCAGATCAGAGCGCACCATGCGCTGGATACCGGCGCTCAGGGCCACCACATCATGGGCAAAACCCTTGTGAACGCGGTAGCTGATGGCGCGGTCGTTGTAAAGCGACGCAAAGACTTCGCGAATCTTGTGCAGGATGTCTTCAATGCCCACCACGTTCAGAAAAGTTTCTTGCTGGCCGGCAAAGGAGGCATCCGGCAGGTCTTCGGCAGTGGCCGATGAACGCACGGCAAAAGAGGCCTGGCTATTGCCCGCACTCAGCACCGCAAAGGCTTCGCGAATACCTTTTTCGAGTTCCGGGGGAAACGGCTGGGCCTCCACCATGCCGCGAATTTCGGCACCAGCGACGGCCAGCGCACGCACGTCTTCAATATCGAGTTTGGCCAGCCGGTCGCTGATGCGGGCGGCCAGGTTGTCGTGCTTCAAGAATTCACGAAAAGCATGGGCTGTCGTGGCAAAACCGGTAGGCACCTTCACGCCCTGCGGCAATTGGGAAATCATCTCCCCCAAACTCGCGTTCTTGCCACCGACCGATTCGACATCGGTCATGCGCAAGCGCTCGAATGGGACAACCA
>CAKZJN010000245.1 GCA_936943465.1 uncultured Rhodoferax sp. | reverse complement strand
ACCGGCTCGGGTCGCATCGCCATCACGCTGGCGTCTTCTCGGTTCAGCACCATCAGGCCGCTCTGGCCGAAGATGTGCGCCTTGGCGCGGGCATAGGCTTCCATGCTGCCGTGCCAGTCGAGGTGGTCCTGCGTGACATTGAGCACGGTAGCGGCCGTGGGCTCAAAGCCGCTGGGCGTGTCCAACTGAAAGCTCGACAGCTCCAGCACCCAGAACTCCGGCAGGGCGGCATCGTCCAGCGCCTTCGACAAGGTGTCGAGCAAGGTCGGGCCGATATTGCCGGCTACGGCCACGCTCTTTCCGGCCCACTTCACCAGATGCCCCGTGAGCGAGGTCACCGTGGTCTTGCCGTTGGTGCCGGTGATGGCCAGGATTTTTGGCGCGTATTGCTGGCGCTCGGCCAGGTCGCGCAGGGCCTGAGCGAACAGACTCAGTTCACCTCCCACCCACAAGCCCAGTGCCTGCGCTGTGGCCGTAACCGGATCGGTTTCTGCGGGACTCAGCCCCGGGCTCTTGAACACGGCGCGAATGCCGGTGCCATCCACCAGCGCGGCAGAGAACGCGGAGTGCACAAACTGCACGCCCTGGCATTCGGCCTGGAGGGTCTTGAGTTGCGGCGGCTCGGCCCGCGTATCGGCCACGGTCACCTGCGCACCCTGGCGCACGCACCAGCGGGCCATGGCCATGCCCGAGGCTCCCAGCCCCAGAATCAAAACCTGTTGATCGCGCAAGTGGTTCATGGCAAGCCTCCGCCGGGCCGCCCCAAGGAGGCGCATGGCCCCCATGGGGGGCAGAGCAGCTGCGTAGCAGCAAACGTGGGGGTGAACATATTTAGCGCAGCTTCAGGGTGGACAGCCCCACCAGGCACAACAGAATGGTGATGATCCAGAAGCGCACCACAACCTGCGTTTCTTTCCAGCCTTCTTTTTCAAAGTGGTGGTGCAGCGGCGCCATTTTCAGCAGGCGACGGCCTTCACCAAATTTTTTCTTGGTGTACTTGAAGTAGCTCACCTGCAGCATTACCGACAAGGCTTCCACCACAAAGATGCCGCCCATGATGGCCAGCACAATTTCCTGGCGCACGATCACCGCGACGGTGCCCAGCGCAGCGCCCAGCGCCAGCGCGCCCACGTCACCCATAAACACCTGCGCGGGGTGCGTGTTGAACCACAAGAACGCCAGACCGGCACCGGCCATGGCCGAGCAGAAAATCATCAGCTCGCCGGAGCCCGGAATGTAGGGAAAGAACAGGTACTTGGAATACACCGAGCTACCGGTCACGTAGGCAAACACACCCAGCGCCGAGCCCACCAGCACCACCGGCATGATGGCCAGCCCGTCCAGCCCGTCGGTCAGGTTCACCGCGTTGCTGGCACCCACAATCACCAGGTAGGTCAGCACCACAAAGCCCAGGGCACCCAGCGGGTAGCTCACCTCTTTGAAGAAGGGCAGCAAGAGCCCGGCCTTGGGCGGCAGGCTCACATCAAAGCCGGAGCTGATCCATTGGAAGAACAGCTCCATCACGCGCAGGTTGGAGTTCTCGGAAATGCTGAACATCAAATACAAAGCGGCCAGCAGGCCGATCAGCGATTGCCAGAAATACTTCTCACGCGAGGGCATGCCTTCGGGGTCTTTGTTGACCACCTTGCGCCAGTCGTCCACCCAACCGACCGCACCAAAGCCCAGCGTCACAATCAGCACGATCCAGACAAAGCGGTTGTGCAAGTCGAACCACAGCAGCGTGGACAGGCTGATGGACAACAGAATCAGCACCCCGCCCATGGTGGGCGTACCGCTCTTGCTGAGGTGACTTTCCATGCCGTAGCCGCGAATCGGCTGTCCGATCTTGAGTTCGGTCAGGCGGCGGATCACATAGGGCCCGGCCGCCAGCCCGATCAGCAGTGCCGTCAGCGCGGCCATCACGGCGCGGAAAGTGATGTACTGGAAGACCCGGAAAAATCCGAATTCCGGTGACAGGGATTGCAGCCATTGGGCCAGACTTAGCAGCATGGTGCGGCCTCGATAGAGTAAATTTTTGTCATGCGGCGTTCTCCGCTTGCAGGGCGACCAGTGCTTCCACTACACGCTCCATGCGCATAAAGCGCGAACCCTTGACGAGAATGCTGTTTACCTGCGGCAGACACTGCCGCACGGCTGCCTGCAGGTCTTCCATCGCGGCAAAGTGCTGCGCGCCCGGAAATACCGACACGGCCGACCGGGCCAATTCGCCGGTCGCAAAGAAGTGCTCGATGCCGGCAGCGCGCGCTTCGGCACCCGCCTCGGCGTGAAACGCCGGCCCCTGCTCACCCACCTCGCCCATGTCGCCCAGCACCAAGAGGCGCGGCGCCGGCAGTTCAGCCAGCACGGCAATCGCGGCGCGCACCGAGTCGGGATTGGCGTTATAGGTGTCGTCCACCAGGGTACGCACGCGGTCCGGTAAGGCCAGCGCCAGCGCACGCGATCGGCCCTTTACCGGCACAAAAGTCTCCAGCCCGCGAACCACCGCCTCAGCCGCAACACCCGCCGACAAGGCACAGGCGGCGGCGGCCAGCGCGTTCTTAACGTTGTGGCGGCCCGCAATGTGCAGACGGAAAGTCAACGCTTGGCCGAGCCCTTCAGCACGCACGGCCCATGCGCCATCCGCCCATTCGGCCGAGACACAACCGAGCTCTTGCGCCGATGCCGATGGCTGCAAGGCAAAGCGGGCCGTTGCGCGGGCACCGGCAAGGTTTTGCCAGAGCGCGGTAAACGCATCGTCGGCCGGGAACACCGCCGTGCCGTCAGCCGGCAGCACTGCAATCACCGAGCCGTTCTCCTCAGCCACTGCCTGCACCGTCTGCATGAACTCCAGATGCTCGCGCTGTGCGTTGTTGACCAGCGCCACCGTGGGCTGCGCCACGCGGGCCAGCACATCGATCTCGCCGGGGTGGTTCATGCCGAG
>CAKZJN010000244.1 GCA_936943465.1 uncultured Rhodoferax sp. | reverse complement strand
CCAATCAGGCTGATCTGTGCGGTCTTGCCGGCTTCCGTGGTGGCGAGGTACTGGGCGAAGGCGGCATCGGACTGGCTGCGCAGGCGGTCAAACAAGTCCAGCTCGTAGGAGCTGACCAGCAGCCCGGCATTCCAGCTTGTCGTCGTGGCACCAGAGCTGACCGTGCCGCGGCTCAGACCCAGCCCCGCATTCAGCGTGGGCCAGCGGTCGGCCTTGCGCACATCGACGGTGGCGCGCGCCTGCTCCACGTTCAGCAACGCCACCCGCAAGTCACGGTTATTGGCCAGAGCCAGGCCAATCAGCTTGTGCAGATTGGCGTCGGTAAAGAACGACTGCCACGGCACATCGGCTGCCACGCCTGCGCTGGCGGTGAGGCCGGCGGCCGGCAACTGGGCCGGCACCGGTGCAGCGGGACGCTGGTAGTCGGGCGCCATGCTGCCACAGGCGCTCAACACCAGGGTCAATGCGGCAGCGGCGGTGGTGCGACGGACGAACGCGGAAGGAAAGTGGTTATTCATTTGAAATCCTCCGGCTCAACCGCCACCGGAGCGGCCAGTTCGCCCTCCTGCTTTTCATGCGCATACATGCGGCGCTGGCGCTCGCTGCCCTTGAAGATGCTTCGCACCACCACAAAGAACACCGGCGTAAAGAACACCGACAGCAGTGTGGCGGAAATCATGCCGCCCATCACGCCGGTACCAATCGCGCGCTGGCTGGCCGAGCCGGCACCACTGGCAAGCACCAGCGGCAGCACGCCCAGAATGAAGGCCATGGAAGTCATCAGAATCGGGCGGAAGCGCAGGTGCACCGCCTTCAGCACGGCATCCACCAGCCCCATGCCCTGGGCCACCAGGTCCTTGGCGAATTCGATGATCAGCACCGCGTTCTTGGCCGACAGACCGATGATGGTGATCAGGCCGACCTTGAAGTAGATGTCATTTTCCAGGCCGCGCAGCGTGGCGGCCAGGGTCACGCCCAGCACGCCCAGCGGCACCACCAGAATCACTGCAAACGGAATCGACCAGCTCTCATACAGCGCCGCCAGGCACAAAAACACGGCCAAAAGTGAGAAGGCAAACAGCACCGTAGCCGTGGAGCCGGACAGCTTTTCCTCGTAGGTCTGACCGGTCCATTCAAAGGCAAAGCCGGGTGGCAACTGGCTCGCGAGCTTTTCCATTTCAGCAATGGCGGTACCGGTGCTCAGGCCCGGTGCGGGCTCACCGGCAATGCGCATGGTGGGGTAGCCGTTGTAGCGGATGGTCTGCATCGGGCCGGTGATCCACTCGGTGCGCGCAAAGGCCGAGAAAGGCACGGTCTGGCCCGCGTTATTGATGACGTTGATGCGCAACAGGTCATCGGGTTGCATGCGTGTGGGTGCATCCGCCTGCACCACCACCCGCTGCAGTCGCCCGGCGTTGGGGAAGTCGTTCACATAGGCCGAGCCGAGCGACGTGGACAGCGCCGCATTGATGAGGCTGAAGTTCACGCCCAGCGCACTGGCTTTGTCACGGTCAATGCTGAGTTGCAACTGCGAAGCGTCTTCCAGACCATCGGGGCGCACGCCCGCCAGAATCTTGCTCTGCGCGGCCATGCCCAGCAACTGGTTGCGGGCTGCCAGGAGCGCGTCGTGGCCGTTGCCACCCCGGTCCTGCAAGCGGAAGGCAAAGCCGTTGGCACGCCCCAACTCAGGAATGGGCGGCGGGCTTAAGGGGAAGATGAACGCATCGCGAATGCCCATCAGCGCACCAAAGGCCCGTCCCGCCAGCGTCTTGGCGGAATGCTCCACGCCTTCGCGCTCTTTCCAGTCTTTCAGCGCCACAAACGCAAAGCCGGCATTCTGGCCGGTGCCGCCAAAGCTGAAGCCCAGCACGCTGACCATATTGCCCACCTCGGGCTGCTTGAGCATGAAGCCTTCGACCTGCTCCATCACGCTCTTGGTGCGGTTGGTGGTGGCACCGGGCGGCAACTGCACGTTCACCAGAATCGTGCCCTGGTCTTCATTGGGCAAAAAGGAAGTGGGCAGGCGGCTGAACAACAGCCCCATACAGGCCACCAGCACGGCGTAGATGATCAGGACGCGCCCGGTGCGCTTGAGAATTCTTGCGACCAGCCCCTCGTAGCCGTGCGTGGTGCGGCTGAAGGCCCGGTTAAACCAGCCAAAGAACCCCGTCTTGGCGTGGTGGTGTCCGGCCTCGACCGGCTTGAGCAGCGAGGCGCACAAGGCCGGCGTAAACGACAGCGCCATAAACGCCGAGCACACAATCGAACTCAGCATCACGGTGGCGAACTGGCGGTAGATATTGCCCACCGAGCCCTTGAAGAACAGCAGCGGCAAGAACACCGACACCAGCACCACCGTCACGCCGATGATGGCGCCCGAAATCTGACCCATCGCCTTGCGTGTGGCCATCAGCGGATGCAACCCCTCGGTGCTCATGATGCGTTCCACGTTTTCAACTACCACGATCGCGTCATCCACCACGATGCCGATCACCAGCACCATGCCGAACATGGTTAGCACGTTGATCGAGTAACCCAGCGCGAGCAGCGTGGCAAACGTGCCCATCAGGGTGATGGGCACCACCAGCGTCGGGATGATGGTGTATCGGATGTTCTGCAGGAACAGGTACATCACCAGAAACACCAGAATCACTGCCTCAATCAGCGTCACCACCACCTGGCGGATAGAAATTTCCACGAACTTGGAACTGTCATAGGGAATGGTGGCCTTCACGCCCGGGGGGAAGTAGCGAGACAACTCGTCGATGCGCGCGCGAATCGCCTTGGCAGTGGCCAGCGCGTTGCCGCTCGGCGCCAGTTGCACACCGATGCCGGTGGCGGGCTGGCCGTTCAGGCGGGCCTGCGTGCCATACGACTGCGCACCCAACTCGATGCGGGCCACGTCCCGCAGGCGCACCGTCGAGCCATTGGCGTTGGCCCGCAGAATGATGTTGCCGAATTCTTCGGCCGAGCTGAGTTGGCCCTTGACGACCACCGCAGCAAAAATGCTCTGCCCCGGAACATTGGGCAGATCGCCAATGGTGCCGGAGGTGACCTGCGCATTTTGCTGGGCAATGGCGGCATTGACGTCGGCGGGCGAAAGCTTGTAGCCCACCAGTTTGGCCGGGTCGATCCAGATGCGCATGGCACGCTCGGTACCAAACAATTGCGCCTGGCCGACGCCGGGAATCCGCTGGATTTCGGGCAACACATTGCGCGAGGCGTAGTCGCCCAGCACCACCGGCGTCAGTGCCGGGTCGTCCGACGACAGAATCGTGAACAGCAGGAAGTTGGAGCGCGACTTGTCCACGCGCACACCGTTTTGTGTCACCACCGAAGGCAGGCGTGGTGCCGCGCGTGACAGCCGGTTCTGCACATCCACCTGCGCCAAGTCGGGGTTGGTGCCCGGCTCAAAGCTCAGCGTGATGTTGCCGCTGCCGTCGGCCTGCGCCACCGATTCCATGTAAATCAGACCGGGCGAGCCGTTCATCTCGCGTTCGATCACCGACAACACGCTGTTTTCCAGCGTCTGGGCGGTGGCCCCCGGATAGGCGGCCGACACGACGATCGACGGCGGTGCCACCGACGGGTACTGCGCCACGGGAAG
>CAKZJN010000243.1 GCA_936943465.1 uncultured Rhodoferax sp. | reverse complement strand
GGCGCCATGGGTTACAAGTACCAGTTCATCACCTTGGCCGGTATCCACAACATGTGGTACCACATGTTTGACCTGGCCCAGGACTACGTCAAGCGCGGCATGTCTGCCTACGTGGAAAAGGTGCAAGAGCCCGAATTCGCAGCCCGCGAGCGCGGCTACAGCTTCGTGTCGCACCAGCAGGAAGTGGGCACCGGTTACTTCGACGAGATCACGACCGTGATCCAGGGCGGCAAGTCCAGCGTGACCGCGCTGACCGGCTCCACCGAAGAAGAACAGTTCCACTAAGCCGCAAGGCTTCAAAAAGGCCGGATGCCGCAAGGTCTCCGGCCTTTTTTCTTATTGGACTGTTTCCCTATCGGACACGCAAATGAGTGCGGTTAAAATCGACGCATCAACTTTGTATAAGAGCGAGAAAGGCATTCTGGTTATGACACCGCGAACTACACCGGGGCAGATCCCTAGCGAGTAAGGCCGCAGGTCCGCGCGCCTTGCGCGCAACCAGTCAATCCATTCAATGAAAAGCGCGGACCCATCCGCGCTTTTGCTTTTCTGTACGACTCCTTTTCAGGTACACACCATGATCCAAATTACCCTTCCTGATGGTTCTCAACGTGAGTTTCCCGGTCCGGTCACCGTTGCCGAAGTGGCAGCGTCGATCGGCACTGGATTGGCCAAAGCGGCGCTGGCCGGCAAGGTGGATGGCAAAGTGGTGGATACCAGCTTCCAGATGACGGCCAACAGCCAGTTGTCCATCATCACGGCCAAGGACGGCGACGGGCTGGAGGTGATTCGCCACAGCACAGCGCACCTGCTGGCCTACGCCGTCAAGGAATTGTTCCCCGACGCACAGGTCACCATTGGCCCGGTGATTGAGCACGGTTTCTATTACGACTTTTCCTACAAGCGCCCGTTTACGCCCGAAGACCTGGTGGCGATCGAAAAGAAGATGACCGAGCTGGCCAACAAGGACGAGCCGGTGGTGCGCCGCGTGCTGCCGCGTGATGAGGCCGTGGCGTACTTCAAGAGCTTGGGCGAGCACTACAAGGCCGAAATCATTGGCAGCATTCCCAGCAACGAGGACGTATCGCTGTACCGCGAAGGCAAGTTTGAAGACCTCTGCCGCGGCCCCCACGTTCCCAGCACCGGCAAGCTCAAGCACTTCAAGCTGATGAAAGTGGCCGGCGCCTACTGGCGCGGAGACCACAAGAACGAGATGTTGCAGCGCGTCTATGGCACGGCCTGGGCCACCAAGGACGAGTTGCAGCAGCACCTGACGATGTTGGAAGAGGCCGAGAAACGCGACCACCGCAAGTTGGGCAAAGAACTCGATCTGTTCCATATTGACGAGCATTCACCCGGTACCGTGTTCTGGCACCCTAAGGGTTGGACGTTGTGGCAGGGCGTGGAGCAGTACATGCGCCAGGTTTACCGTGACAACGGTTATCTTGAAGTGAAGGGCCCGCAGATCATCGACAAGAGCCTGTGGGAAAAGACCGGCCACTGGGACAAGTACCGCGAAAACATGTTCACCACCGAGAGCGAAAAGCGCGACTACGCGCTCAAGCCGATGAACTGCCCGGGTCACATCCTGATTTTCAAGCAGGGCATCAAGAGCTACCGCGACCTGCCTCTGCGCTTTGGTGAATTCGGCCAATGCCACCGCAATGAGCCCTCGGGCGGCTTGCACGGCATCATGCGTGTGCGCGCCTTTACGCAGGATGACGGCCACATTTTCTGTACCGAAGACCAGATTCAGGAAGAAGTGAAGGCCTTCACCACGCTGCTGCAAAAGGTCTACAAGGACTTCGGCTTTACCAACATCATCTACAAGCTCTCGACTCGCCCCGAAAAACGCATCGGCACGGATGAAAGCTGGGACTTTGCCGAGAAGGCATTGGCCGATGGCCTGCGCGCCTCCGGTTGCGACTTTGAATATCTGCCGGGCGAGGGCGCCTTTTACGGCCCCAAGATCGAGTACACGCTCAAGGACGCGCTGGGACGCCCCTGGCAATGCGGCACGATTCAGGTGGACCCCAACCTGCCCGAGCGTCTGGATGCCGAGTTTGTGGGTGAAGACGGCAACCGCCACCGCCCGGTCATGCTGCACCGCGCGATCGTCGGCAGCCTGGAGCGATTCATTGGAATTTTGATCGAAGAGAGTGCTGGCGCACTGCCGGCCTGGCTGGCTCCGGTGCAGGTTGCGGTGCTCAACATCACCGATTCGCAGGCCGAATATTGCAAAAACGTCGCAAAAACGCTGCAAAATCAAGGGCTTAGGGTCAAATTAGACCTGCGCAACGAGAAAATTACCCTTAAAATACGCGAGCATTCAATGCAAAAGCTGCCGTACCTGCTTGTCATCGGTGACAAGGAAATGGCGGCAGGCGCTGTTGCAGTGCGCGCCCGGGGTGGACAAGACCTCGGAGCGATGTCCCTTGATGCCTTCGTGCAAAAAATCAACGGTGACATTGCAAGCAAGTCCTCGTTCTAAGGTTATTTCCAAAGATATGGGTCTGCACGCGTGTGCTGTGCGGCAATCGCCACGCTGTGTGGCAAAAGATAGTAAAGGATTGAGCCATCGCTACTGAATTTCGTGACCGCCGTCAGCGTGAAGAACGCAAACACCGACTGAACCGGGAAATCATGGCCCCTGAGGTCCGCCTCACGGGTGCTGAAAATGAACAGTTGGGGGTTGTGAGCCTGATGGAAGCCCTGCGTATGGCAGGCGAGTTGGATGTGGATCTGGTTGAGATTGCCGCTACGGCAAACCCGCCTGTCTGTCGCTTGATGGACTACGGGAAATTCAAATACCAGGAACAGAAGAAGGCTGCGGAAGCGAAGTCCAAGCAGAAGGTTATCGAGGTCAAGGAAATCAAGTTCCGGCC
>CAKZJN010000242.1 GCA_936943465.1 uncultured Rhodoferax sp. | reverse complement strand
GCTACAGCACCTCCTTACGACCCTCGACTGGTACCGGTTCACCGGGTAGATACCGACCTGCCGCGTCCCCACGCCAGCAATCTGGAGGCCGATGCCTTGCGGGCACGCTTTGCAGCGGACCATGCATGGGCTCCTGAACTGCGCAAGGAACTGAAGTTTGTGGAAAGGGAACCAGCGCATGCGTCGGTTTTGATTCCGCTGGTGCAACGGGATCGACTGCAGGTTTTGTTGACCTTGCGTCCTACCCATATGAACAGCCATTCGGGCCAGATCGCATTCCCCGGCGGCAAGGCCGACCCGGAGGATGCCGACGCTGTGGCAACGGCCTTGCGTGAAGCACAGGAAGAAATTGGCTTGCCACCCCGGATGGCCGAGGTCATCGGAAGCATGCCCATCTACACCACGGGTAGTGCGTTTATCGTGACACCGGTCGTGGCGCTGGTGAACCCCGATTTTGTTGCTGTACCCAACCCGGACGAAGTGGCCGATGTGTTTGAGGTGCCACTCGACTTTTTGATGAATCCGGCGAACCACCGGCACCACAACGTGGAGTGGGGTGGTCAGCAACGCACCTGGCTGTCGATGCCATACCAGGAAGCGGGTGTGGAGCGCTTCATTTGGGGTGCAACGGCAGGTATGTTGCGCAACTTTTACCGCTTTGTGCTCGACTGAGCTAGGTATGATGACTGCATGAGTTTTATCTCGATACTTTTTGCTTTGTTGCTGGAGCAGGCGAGGCCTCTGGGACAGTTAAATCCGGTGCACAACACCAACCGGGGTTGGGTGCGCTGGGTGGTGCGGAACTTCGATGCAGGCAAGCCGCAACATGGCTGGCTGACGTGGGGTATGTCGGTGCTGTTGCCGGCTTTTCTCGCTTGCGGAGTGCACTGGCTGTTGGTTTGGTCACTGGGCTGGGTGGCTGCCGTGCTGTGGAATATTGCGGTGCTGTATGTGACCCTGGGCTTTCGCCAGTTCAGCCACCATTTCACCTTGATTCGCGATGCGCTGTACACCGGCGACGAGACCCTGGCTCGTCAGAAGTTGGCGCAGTGGATGCGCATTGACGCCAGTGAGTTGCCGCGCAGCGAAATTGTCCGGCACGTGGTTGAGTACTCGGCCATTTCAGCGCATCGGCATGTGTTTGGTGTGTTGACCTGGTATTCGGTACTGGCTGCCATCGGCTTCGGGCCGGCCGGTGCGGTTTTCTATCGCATCGCGGAGTATGTGGGGCGCTTTGTAAACCGCCCACTGTTGCCTACCAGCACGCCTGCAAGCCCTTCGTTCCAGGACAGCGCCAACCGGGCCTGGTACTTGGCTGATTGGGTTCCGGTTCGCCTGACCGCACTGGGCTTTGCCTTTGTGGGCAGCTTTGAGGAGGCGGTGGATAGCTGGCGCCAGTTTGCCGCTCGCTACCCAGAAGACAATGATGGCGTCATCCTGGCGGCTACGGCAGGGGCCATCAATGTTCAGTTGGGTGAACCTGAAGTGGGGGGCAACCAGCAAGTGCCTCAGGCTGTGCATCTGCGCGCTTTTGTGGGCCTGGTATGGCGTACGGTGGTGATGTGGATGGTGATCCTTGCCCTGCTATCACTGGCCCGTTTGCTGGGCTAAGTGAATCAGTACCGAGTCTGAGAAAGCTCGGCAAACAAGTCGCCGTAAATCTTGTAGCGATTGGCACTGATCGGCGAAGGCTGGTCTGGCAGTAGCGCTTTTTGGACACTGCAACCGGGTTCATGCAAGTGACTGCAGTTGTAAAACTTGCATTCCCCGGAATGCGATTTGATGTCGGGCATCAACTGGGCCAACTGCATCGCTTCGATGTGGTGCAGGCCAAATTCCTGAAATCCGGGTGAATCAATAACGGCGGTGGTCTTGGCCGCATCGACCCAGTACAGGCTGGTGCTGGTGGTCGTGTGCTTGCCGGAATTCAGCGCGCTCGAAATCTCCTGCGTCAGCACTTGAGCCCCGGGCAGCAGCCGGTTGATGAAGGTGCTTTTGCCGGAGCCGGAGGGCCCGAGGATGAGCGTGGTTTTTCCTTGCAGCAAGGGCATCAGGTCGGCCAGTTCGGTAGCGGAAACATCGGGTGCCTTGGGCTTCAGGGCCAGGGGCACGACGGTATAGCCCATGTCCCGGTAGGCTGCCATACGCGCCCAGGCCCGGCTAAAGGGTTCCTGCAAGTCGCTTTTGTTCAGCGCAATGATGGGGCGGATGCGTTCCGCCTCGGCGGCAATCAGGGCGCGGGCCAACTGGCTTTCCGAAAACTCCGGTTCGGCTGCAATCAGCACCAGCACCTGGTCCAGGTTGGCGGCAAACGATTTGGTGCGAATCTCGTCCTGACGGTAAAACAGGTTGCGCCGCTCCAGCACCTTTTCGATCGTGCCTTCGTCTTGCGTGGCCTGCCACAGCACCCGGTCACCCACCACGGTCTGGTTTTTCTTGCCGCGCGGGTGACAGATCAGGTGGCGGCCGTCGGGTGTTTCCACCAGCACATGGCGGCCATGCCCAGCAATGACCAAACCGGGTTCCAGGGTGGCGTGCGACACTTGAATTGCTCTCTTACGCCGTGGGCTTTACTAGCGCATCGACCAAGCCGGCGCAGACAAAGTCGGACTGCGTAATGCCGTGCACATCGTGCGTGTTGAAGCGCACGCTGCAACGCTTGTATTGCACCAGCATCTCGGGGTGGTGGTCTTGCTGCTCGGCAACAAAAGCAACCGCGTTCACAAAAGACAGCGTCTGCAGGTAGCTGGCAAACGAATACGTCTTTTCAATGGCGACATCGGCACCATCGCCATGCAGCTTCCAGCCGTCCAGTTTGGCGAGGCCGGCAATGACTTGGGTTGCACTCAATATCGGCCGCCGTGGGCGCGCGGGCGGGGCAGGGGGCGTGTTCGGAGTGTCAGACATGGGCCGCCTGCATCGAGATGCGCCCAAGCCGCTCGGAGGCCGGCGGGTGCGAGTAGTAAAACGCCACGTACACCGGATCGGGCGTCAGTGTGGAGGCGTTGTCCTGGTACAGCTTGAGCAAAGCAGATGCCAGATCGGCCCCATTGGTTTGTGTGGCGGCATAGGCGTCAGCCTCAAATTCGTGGCGGCGTGACAGTTGCGCAAACACGGGCTCCACAAAGGTCGTAAACAGCGGCAACACCATCATGAACAGGATCAGGGCGATGGCATCGTTGGCACCGCGCAGGTTTGGAAAAACGCCAAGCCCCGTGTAGAACCAGCTCTGGCTGCCCAGCCAACCCAGAAGGGCAAAACCGCCAAGGCTCAGCGCAAACATGGCAACAATGCGCTTGATGATGTGATGGTGCTTGAAGTGCCCTAATTCGTGCGCGAGCACCGCATCCACTTCATCGGCGCTGAGTTGGCTCAGCAGCGTGTCGTAAAAGACCACCCGCTTGGAGGCACCGAAGCCTGTGAAATAGGCATTGGCGTGGGCACTACGCTTGCTGCCGTCCATCACATAAAAGCCCTTGGACTGAAAGCCACAGCGGGCCATCAGACTGGTGACGCGCTCCTTGAGTGTGGCGTCCTCCAGCGGCTGAAATTTGTTGAACCAGGGGGCGATCACGGTCGGGTAGAGCACCAGCATCAGCAGGTTAAAGCCCATCCAGACGCCCCAGGTCCACAGCCACCAATAGCGGCCGGTGGCCCCCATCATCCACAAGATAAGCGTGGCCAATGGAATGCCCACCACAGCGCCGATCAGCATCGACTTGAACAGGTCCTGTAGCCACAGTTTCGGCGTCAACTTGTTAAAGCCAAAGCGCTCTTCAATCACAAACGTCTTGTAGAGCGAAAACGGCAGGTCGATCAGCATGCCCACCAGCCCGAAGCACAGTAGCAGGGCCACCTGCTGCCACAGCCCGGGTTGCATCACGCCCAGCAGGCTCTGGTTCAACCAGGACAGGCCGCCCAGCAGCGTCCACAGCAGAGTAACTGCCGCGCCCCAGGCCAGCTCCAGCATGCCAAAGCGGGTTTTAGTGAGGGTGTAGTCGGCCGCTTTCTGGTGCGCCTCCAGGCTGATGCGGGAGGCAAAAGCGGCAGGAACGGCTGCGCGGTGCGAGGCGACGTGGCGTACTTGCCGCGAGGCCAGCCAGAACTTCAACAAGAGACCGGCCACCAAGGCGATGGCAAATGCGAGTGTCATGCCAAACGAGAGTTGGCTAAATTGGGTGTCATCCATCATGGCGGGAGAGTTTAGGTCATCGGCGACAATGGCGGCATGGCTGAAACCAACACCCTTTTAAGCAAATCGGACACCAACCTGGTCTGGCTGGACTGTGAAATGACCGGCCTGGAGCCGGAGCGTGACCGGATCATTGAAATCGCCGTCATCGTGACCAGCCCGGACCTGGCGGTGCGGGTCGAAGGCCCCGTCTTCGCCGTTCACCAGAGCGACGCCCAACTCGACCTGATGGATGCCTGGAACAAGGGCACGCACGGCAAGAGCGGGTTGATTGACAAGGTGCGCGCGTCCACCACCACCGAGGCGCAAGCCGAGGCGGAACTGATCGCTTTTTTGAGCGCCTATGTCCCGGCCAATGCTTCGCCCCTGTGTGGCAACACCATCAGCCAGGACCGTCGCTTTCTGGTGAAGTACATGCCCAAGCTGGATGCGTTTTTTCACTACCGCAATCTGGATGTCAGCACCCTGAAGGAACTTGCCAAGCGCTGGAAGCCCGAGGTGCACGCGGCGTTCAAGAAGCAACAACGCCACACCGCACTGGCCGATGTGCACGAATCGATTGATGAATTGGTGCATTACCGCGAGCACTTTCTCAAGGTGTAACGAGGGGCGCCAAGTGGGACTTCGACGGGCGATTAGGTAGAAACCCGAATTCGTGCAATAATCGAAGGCTGCGCTACACACCGTAGCCTTTTTGTACATCTCCCTTCATTCACCGGCCCCCCAATACATGGGGGCCCAAGCACTGAACAAACCCTTTACGGGTCAGAGCAGGTTCCGTTTGATGGTTGATGTTTTTTAACCATTGACGGAGCTGCCGCACAAGCTGCGCTGCTCGCGTGTGAGAAAAAATATGACTGACGCTTTTGAAGTGACAGGCGAATTCGCGCCTGCCGAAACCATTTCTACTTCCGTTGACACCGTTTTGGTGGCAGCTTCCGCGGTGGAAACCGCATCCGAGTCGCAAGCCGATGCTCCCGAGGCGCCCAACGGCTTTGTCGAGCTGGGCCTGGCCCGTGAACTCGTCATGGCCGTGAAGGACCTGGGCTA
>CAKZJN010000241.1 GCA_936943465.1 uncultured Rhodoferax sp. | reverse complement strand
TCCACCAGTTGCATGTAGCGGGGCGGGTTGAAGAAATGGATGCCACAAAAGCGCGGCTTGATTTCTTCGGGCAGCACTTCGCTCAGTTTCGTAATGGACAGGCCCGAGGTGTTGCTGGCCACAATCGCGTGTGGCGCCACGAAGGGTGCAATCTTTTTGTAGAGATCGAGCTTCCAGTCCATGCGCTCGGCAATGGCTTCGATCACCAGATCGCACTCGCCGAGCACGGACATGTGCTCTTCGTAGTTGCATTGCTGGATCAGGACCGCGTCTTCGGCAACGCCCAACGGAGCGGGCTTTTGCTTTTTGAGGGCATCGACCGCGCGGGTAACGATGCCATTCTTCGGGCCTTCCTTCGCGGGCAGATCAAACAGCGCCACCGGCACCTTGACGTTGACCAGATGCGCAGCAATTTGCGCACCCATGACTCCCGCGCCCAGCACGGCGACTTTGCGGACATTAAAGCGACTCACACGGTACTCCTTCGATGGTTCATTGCGGGCCCAGTCCGGGCCCCGGGTTGCGCGTTATTCGACGCGCTGCCACACCTGGGTGCGGTACAAAAAGCCGATATAGCCACGCATTTCCATGGTCTTGCCACCGTCCACAGGCTTCAGGCGGGTCTTGTAGGTTTTGCCGTTATTGGGGTCGAGGATCTCGCCACCGCCCCAGACCGTTTTGTCGTCCGCATCCTGGCGAACGTTGCGGATGATGGCCATGCCCAGTGCGGGCTTGTCCTTGCGGTCGTCGGTGCATTTGTCGCACTTGCTGTCCTGCTTGGTGGCATCGAAAATTTTCTCAATCGTTCCCGTCAATACGCCCCCGGTGTCGGTGATGCGCACCAAAGACTTTTCGGTCTTGCCGTCGTCGTCAATGGTTTTCCACAGCCCCACCGGTGTCATCTGCGCAAAAGCGCAGGCACAAGACCAAGCCAAAGTCCAGATTGCCAGCTTACGAATCATGAAGTTCTCCTCGTTGTTATCAAAGCACCGCCAAAAAACTCAGGCCAGCGCCGCGTCGGTGTCCATCAGCACCTTTACGCCGGTGCGCGCGGTGCGCATGGCGGTAGCGGTCTCGGGGAACAGCTTGGCGAAGTAGAAGCGTGCGGTCTGCAGCTTGGCGACATAGAACGCATCGGTGTTGCCGGCGGCAATTTCACGCAATGCGACCTGCGCCATGCGCGCCCAGAAATAACCAAACACCATGTGGCCCGCCACACGCAGGTAGTCCACGGCTGCGGCGCCCACTTCGTCGGGGTTCTGGAAGGCCTTGAAGCCGACTTCGGTGGTGAACTTGGTCATCTGGTCGCCCAGAATGGCGATCGGCGTGATGAATTCGGCCATCTTTTCGTTAACGCCCTCTTCCTCCACCAGTTTGCCAATCAGCTTGCCGAACTTCTTGAGCGTGGCACCGTTGTTGGACAGCACCTTGCGGCCCAGCAAGTCGAGTGACTGGATGGTGTTGGTGCCTTCGTAAATCATGTTGATGCGGGCATCGCGCACAAACTGCTCCATGCCCCATTCCTTGATGAATCCGTGGCCACCGAACACCTGCAGGCAGGCCGAGGTGGAAGTCCAGCCGTTGTCGGTTATGAACGCTTTCACGATGGGGGTCAGCAGCGCCAGCATTTCTCCCGCGTCCTTGCGGACCTTTTCATCCGGGTGGAAGTGTTCTTGTTCCAGCAGCATGGAGCAATACGTCATCAGGGCGCGGCCGCCTTCTGCGTAGGCCTTGGCGGTGAGCAGCATCTTGCGCACATCGGGGTGCACGATGATCGGGTCGGCCGGCTGGTCTTTTGCCTTGGTGCCGGACAGCGACCGCATCTGAATACGCTCCTTGGCATAAGCCAGCGCGTTCTGGTAGGCCACTTCGGTCAGGCCCAGCGACTGGTTGCCCACGCCCAGGCGGGCCGCGTTCATCATCACAAACATGCCCTGCATGCCCTTGTTGGGCTGCCCCACCAGGGTTCCGGTGGCGCCTTCGAGCACCATCTGGCAGGTGGCGTTGCCGTGAATGCCCATCTTTTCTTCGAGGCGGCTGCAGTGCACGCTGTTGCGCGCACCCAGCGAGCCATCGGCGTTAACGTGGAACTTGGGCACCACAAACAGGCTCACGCCCTTGATACCGGGAGGCGCGTCGGTCAGGCGTGCCAGCACCAGGTGAATGATGTTGTCGGACATGTCGTGCTCACCGGCGCTGATGAAAATTTTGGTGCCGGTAATCTTGTAGGTGCCATCGGCCTGCGGCTCGGCCTTGGTGCGCATCAGCCCCAGGTCGGTGCCGCAATGCGGCTCGGTCAGGCACATGGAGCCGGTCCACTCACCGCTGGTCATTTTGTGCAGGTAGGTCTGCTTTTGGGCGTCGGTTCCGTGTTCACTCAAAGCCGCATAGGCGCCGTGCGTCAGGCCGGGGTACATGGTCCAGGCCTG
>CAKZJN010000240.1 GCA_936943465.1 uncultured Rhodoferax sp. | reverse complement strand
GCGTGCGAGGCCAGCTATGCGGTGGCCGCCCATGCCGCGCTTGACGCGTGGGCCGCTGCCATTGCGCCGGGGCAAGCCCGTTTCGATTCGGTGTTGTTGGGTTGTTTTGGCGACCCAGGCTTGCTGGCCCTGCGCCAGGTGAGCCAGTTGCCGGTGACGGGCCTGGCAGAAGCGTCCTTTGTGGCCGCAGCGCAATTGGGCCGCTTTGCCATCGTCACCGGCGGGGAACGATGGAAACCTATGTTGGAACGACTCGCCCACAGCCTCGGTTTTGTCGAGCCATTGGCCGGCATACATACCGTCGCCGCCACCGGCGTACAACTGGCAGCCGATCCGTTGGCTGCGCAGGTGTTGCTGGCGCGGGCCTGCGGTGAAGCAGCACGGCGGTGGGGCGTGCAGTCCGTTATTTTGGGTGGCGCCGGCCTGGCCGGTATGGCGGCGACCATTCAACCGCTGGTTGCGGTGCCGGTCATCGACAGCGTGCTGGCGGGTGTCAGCCACGCCTTGCGGCAGGCCCAGCAGGAGACGCTGCAGGCAGCGCGCGTGTTTGACTTTGCCTGGCGTGGCGTGTCCGCAGAGTTGGCTGCTACCGGGGCGCCATCGACCTGACGGCGATGCTGCATTGACGCGGCATTTTGAGTACCATCGCCTGCGCCACAGTAAGGAGCCGCGATGACCCCCAAGAACACGATTTGCCTCTGGTACAACGGAACGGCACTGGATGCCGCACAGTTCTACGCCGCGACGTTTCCAGACAGTTCGGTCACGGCCGTGCACCGCGCACCCGGCGACTATCCATCGGGCACCGAGGGCGCCATTCTCACCGTCGAATTCATGCTGATGGGCGTGCCCTGCCTGGGCATCAACGGCGGGCCAGCGTTTCAGCACAGTGAAGCCTTCTCGTTCCAGATTGCCACCGATAGCCAGGAAGAAACCGACCGGCTGTGGAGTGCCATTGTGGAAAACGGCGGTCAGGAAAGCGCCTGTGGCTGGTGCAAAGACCAATGGGGCCTGTCGTGGCAGATCACGCCACGCGCGCTGGTCGCCGCCATCACCGACCCCGACCGCGCAGCAGCCAAGCGCGCCTTTCAGGCCATGATGGACATGTCCAAGATCGACATTGCGGCGATTGAAGCCGCGCGGCGCGGCTGAGTGTGTGCTTCGGGTTGAGTTCGGTCGTGCGACTGCTTGGTTGCTCGCTCCAGGCCAGTCCCGCGCCTACCTCTGCGCCAACGGAAGCCGCCACTTAGTCAGGACACGCCCAAGGTCATCGAGTTGCACTGGCTTGGCAAGGTAGTCGTCCATGCCCACGTCCAAACAGCGGCGCGCTTCGTCTCCAAATGCGTTACCCGTAATCGCGATGATGGCTAGCCGCTTGCCCGTATCAAGTTCATGCTTTCGGATCGCGCGCGTCAGTTGGAATCCATCCATCACAGGCATATTGCAATCTGTCAGCAGAATTGCAAAGCTCTCCTTCTGCAGCCTTTCAAGTGCCTCCAGGCCATTGTTCGCCACCGCCACGTCGTATTTCAGGAGTCGCAGTTGATACGAGAAGATCTCCTGGTTCAGTTCATTGTCGTCAACCAAGAGGACTTTAGGACGGTCGATGGCTTCGACTTCTGGACCTGCTAAGCCTGTTGGTATTGCATCGCGGGCTACGGGAGCGGAGGTCTGCGGAGCGTTGGCTGGGATCAAGGGCAACTGAACCAGAAACACAGAACCAACTCCCGGTGCGCTCTGCACGGAAATTTCTCCGCCCATCAGGTGCACCAGTCGATGGGTAATGGTTAAGCCCAACCCGGTTCCGCCAAATTGCCGCGCAATGTGCATTGGCCCCTGTTCAAAGGGTTTGAATAGGGCCTCCAGGGTACTTGCCTCCATGCCGGGGCCGTTGTCCGAAACCTGAATGGAGATTCCGTCGCTGCCGTCCTCCCTGCGCGACCGTTCGATCGCAAATCCAACGCGGCCCGAATCCTCACCATCGCGGCGGCCAAATTTGACTGCGTTACTGAGCAAATTCAACATGATCTGCTGCAGCCGAAGGGGGTCACTTTGAATCCATTCGGGCACGCCATCGCTGATGTGCAAAGTCAGTGATACGCGCCCCTTGTTGGCGGCGGCCTCCGCGAGGGCTACCACCTGCGTTGCCACCTCGCGTACAGCGGTGGGGATCTGTTCCATTTCAATTTTTCCGGCATCCAGTTTTGATTGATCCAAGGTGTCGTTGAGCAGTTCGCTCATGGACAGCGAGGCCTTTTGTATGGACGCCAGCAAGCGCTGTTGTTCGGCCTGCAAACCCGACTTCTGCAACTGCTCGGTCAAACCGAGCACGCCATTTAAAGGGTTGCGAATTTCATGGCTTACATGCGACAGGAGGTCTGACTTGACCTTTACTTCAGCACGAGCCACCTCCGCCTCAATCACCAGCGACTGGTTCAGCAAGAGCAGGTCCCTCTCCGCTTGAATGGCGCGCTGCCCGGTCTGAGCGGCATCCAATGCCTCGCGCAGTGCCTGCTCCTGTTCTGCCTTGAAAAGCCTTAGAAGTGAGACCGTGGACCAGGCCATCAACACGGCACATAAAGTTCGAGCAACTTGTACGGGCACGCCAAGCAGCGCATTGAAAGTTTCCTGGTTCATTACCGAAGCAGGAAACCAGTCAGAAGCAGGCGCAACGAGTCCAGCCAACACGCCATACGCAAAGAGGGCGCCGCTCAGTGTGTGAATCGGCGCCTTGATTCCAGACTTGCAGGTGCGCGGCGTCGTACGTGCCAGGGTGATGCGGAAATACTGCCAGAGCCCGAAGGACGCCATTAGGCAAGCAGGGAAACAAATGCAATAACGCACAAAGATTTGAAAGTCTGCGGAGCGTGCGCCTATCCAACTCAAGGCGGTGCCTATGATTACGGCGACAGCGCCATAGACAAGCCACGGGGCGCAAACCGAATGAAAAGGCAGTGGCGCTGAGCCAAGCATTTCAACGCCCAGCAACATACGCCTGCCAAACTCCAGAAGAAGGAGGAAGGACACGAGGGTCAACGCGTTAATGGCGAACTGCAGTTCGGTTGTTTCGCCATGCAGCATGCCCCAAAGTA
Source organism: uncultured Rhodoferax sp. (assembly GCA_936943465.1). Lineage (GTDB taxonomy): Bacteria > Pseudomonadota > Gammaproteobacteria > Burkholderiales > Burkholderiaceae_C > Allorhodoferax. The sequence goes on along the minus strand of CAKZJN010000240.1, from coordinate 895 downwards.
CGACCCACTCCAGCAGACCGTGAAGCAGCGCAAAGCTTGCCAGCACTTGGAGATCGCCGGCGAGGGTGTAGGCGCTGGAAGGATTTCTGGTGACAAAAATCGCAACCGCCATCAGCACAAAGGCTAGGCCATATGTGAAGTAAACGAGGTCCATGTAGGCGTAGGCATTAATTCGGTCAAACCGCACCATAGCAAACTATTTGTGCAGCTTAGCCCCTGCATAAGACATGCATTGCATGCGCCGTTGCGACATTGCGTCGCAGTAGTGCATGCAATGCAATGATTTCCATCAAAAATTAGAGTCTGGCATCACTTATTGTCATTTTCATGTTTGCTTGGTGCTTTGCCGTAGTGAAGCGTCGGCACACAAAGTGCGAGTTTTTTCCTGGAAAACTTCCAAAAAGCGGATGTCCGTTTGGGAAAAGGCAACAGGTTGAAGGACGGCAATGGGAACGGATAGGCCTGTCAGCTTGAGCGCAAGCGATGCGTCTGGAGCAGCACCAGGGGCGGCTCATTGGCAAGTGAGGGCGGGAAGGCGGCATGGCGGGTGCGTCCGCTATGCGGTTGAACCCTTCCCAAGCCTCTGGCACACCGTGTTAGCAAGGAATGTCGCCGAGCTTTGCTGCCAATATATCTGCCGCCAGTGCGAAATCACCGTCGTGCAGCGAGTCTTCGAACAGAAATACAAACTCGTCCAAGAGGGCGCGAATTTGGCTTGCCTCCGACTTGTAATGCGACACGGCATATTCATGGTCGTTTTGAAGCAGAGTGAGCAAGCCTTGCACCACCTTGCGGAGTTCTTCCGCCCTGTTGGCTCTTGCTTCATCGGTAGTCTGTGCTGCAACCCCCAACGGCAGCTCTACCCAAAAGCAACTCCCTTGACCCGGTTCGGAAC
>CAKZJN010000239.1 GCA_936943465.1 uncultured Rhodoferax sp. | reverse complement strand
CAAACAGAGCGCCGTCGCCAGCGCCACACCGGCACCGATGACAGCGTGACGGCATCCACCACCACGCCCCCGGCGACCAGCACCGCAGCAAACTAAAACGCTAGAAGGATGCCGGGCTCAGACGGGGTTGGTCTGGCGTTCCGGCTCAGGTACCGGAGCGGCGCTTGCCCACCAGAGCGGCGCCCCAGCGGTTTAGCAACCAGCTAATTCCAACCGACAGCGCCATCCAGAGGACGACATAAATCAGGATGCCTGCCATGCTGGTTCCTGTCGTGCGCAGGGCAAGAGCGCGTGGCGACGTTTGCGGATGGCGACGGTCGGCTTGTTGACGGACGGGGCAGGCAGTCCAACCAGCGCGGGGTCGTCTTCGTGGTGACCCGCCAGGCGGGCCGCTTGCAGGGCGCGCTGTACTTCGCGTGTGTTGAGCAGGACATTCTGAGAACCGTTGACGCGCAGGTACTCGCCGTCCTCATTCAGGGCCAGCAGCCCGAACTCTTGGCCCATACGCACCACGCCCACCACCTTCAGGTGCTTTGGAGCCGCTACAAACGCCCGGATACTGGAACTTCCCAGCACCACTTTCATGGGGGTGTATTGCATTCTTTTCTCGCTTCCTTGCTATCTAAGACCCCCTCCGCGAAGGTCTCTTGGGCGCAATATTCGCCGCCCGCAAGGGCGCGGTCAAACAGTCGAAATTACTGAAAGTTGACCTTCAATTTCGCAAGCCTTACAGCCCGCAGCCACGGAGTAGCAGGGAGACCACATGTTCGGTAGCGGACGCATGGTCGGGCCCAGTGAGTTGGTCGCGGCCGAGCACCGCACTCACCTGAACATCGAAGTCGGCGTAGGTCTGGGTCGCAGCCCAGATCGTGAAAAAGAGATGGGTGGCGTCTACCGGCGCCATGCGGCCGGCATCGATCCAGCCCTGCACGACAGCGGCCTTTTCCAACACCAGCTTGCGCAACTCCGTGCGCAGCAGGGTGAGGACCACGGGCGCGCCGTGCAACAGTTCGTTGGCAAACACCTTGGAGCCATCGGGCCGGTTGGCGGACAGCTCCATCTTGGCCCGGATATAGGCCTCCAGCGCCGCGCGCGGCTCGGCATCGGGCGTAATGCCGTGCGTGGGCACCAGCCAGTCGTTGAGAATGCGCGCCAGCACGGCGCGGTACAGCACTTCCTTGCTGCCAAAGTAGTAATGCAAATTGGCCTTGGGCAGCCCGCTGCCTTCGGCAATGGCGGCCATGGTGGCGCCGCCGAAGCCGGCCCGCGCAAACACCTTTTCTGCAGCCAACAAAATAAGGGCCTCATTCGTCTGCCGAATGAGGCCCTTGGTCTGGGCATCAGCCCCTGGCTGACGTGTTACCGCGCGAATGGCTTTGGCAGGCAGAGTCATTCGCGCAGTTCCGTTTACCGCTTAAAGGCTTACTTCTGGGCAGCTTCCCACACGGCGTGGGAATAGGCGGCCTTGCCCGGATCCTTCTTGATCACGGGGTCGCTGCCACCGGTGAGCAAGACCTTGATGGTGCGTTCAAACGCGGCGGGCTCCAGGTAACCAATCTTCTTGGTGCCGGCGTTGCTGATCAGCTTGGCCACGTTTTCCATCTGGCGCTTTTGCACCTTCATGTTGGAGCTGCCGGAACTGTCGGCAGCGACCACCGCCTTGGCGGCGCCTTCAGGGTCTTTCACGGCAGCGTCCCAACCCTTGAGCGTGGCCTTCAGGAACTTGCCCATGCGGGCCACAAAGGCCGGGTCTTTCAGGTTAGGTTCCAGCACATAGAGGCCATCTTCCAGGGTGGACACGCCTTCCTTTTCATAGAAGAAAGTGACCAGGTCTTTTTCCTTCACACCCGCGTCCACCACCTGCCAGTACTCGTTGTAAATCATGGTGGAGATACAGGCGGCCTGGTCCTGCAGCAGCGGATCGACGTTGAAGCCCTGCTTCAGCACCTTGATGTCGGAGTCGGTCTTCAGACCCAGCTTGTTCATCCAGTTGAGGAAGGGGTACTCGTTGCCGCCGTACCAGACGCCCAGGGTCTTGCCCTTGAAGTCTTTGGGAGTCGCCACGCCGCTCTTTTTCTTGCAGGTCAGCATCAGGCCTGACTTGTCAAAAATCTGGGCCACGTTCACCAATGGCACGCCGGCTTCGCGCGAGGCCATGGCAGACGGCATCCAGTCCACCACGATGTCGGCCTGCTTGCCGGCCAGCACCTGGGTGGGGGCAATGTCGGGGCCACCGGGCTTGATGGTCACGTCCAGGCCGGCTTCCTTGTAGAAGCCTTTCGCAGCGGCCATGTAGTAGCCGGCGAACTGGGCCTGTGGCACCCACTTCAACTGCACCGTCACCGCCTCGGCAGCAAAAGCGCCGCTGCTGGCAGCCACACCACACACGGCCAGCACGGCAGCCATCAGGCTGCTGGTGAATTTGGGAGAACGAATCATGTAAATCACTCCTTCAGGTTAAAGAATCAACAGACCACAAAACACAACTGACAAACCTATTTGCCCTCACGCACCGACGGGTGCCAGAAGGCGGCACGGCGCTCCAGCGCCACCAGCAGGGCGTACGCCACCGAGCCGGTCACCGCAGCAACCACAATCGCACCCCACACCAGCGGCATGTTCATCTTGGCCGACTCGGTGGAAATGCGAAAACCCAAGCCCATCGTCGGCGAACCAAAAAACTCCGCCACGATGGCACCAATCAGCGCCAGCGTCGCATTCACCTTGAGCGCATTGAAGATGTATGGCAGCGCCGAGGGCAGACGCAGCGCCACCAGCGTGCGGGTGTAACTGGCCGCATAGCTGTACATCAGCTCGCGTTCCAGCTTGCCTGCCGCCTTGAGGCCCGCCAATGTGGACACCAGCATCGGGAAGAAGGTCATCAGCACCACCACGGCGGCCTTGCTGGGCCACTCAAAACCAAACCACATCACGGCAATCGGCGCCACGGCCACCAGGGGCACGGCGCTGGTGAGCGAGGCGACCGGCAGCAAACCGCGCTGCAAAAAAGGCATGCGGTCAATCGCCACCGCCACGGCAAAGCCCAGGCCGCAGCCCATGGCCCAGCCGATCAGCACCGCCTTGAGCACGGTCTGCACGAAGTCGCCCCAGAGCTTGGGCGCATGGTCCTGCAGCGAGGCCAACACCAGGCTGGGGGCCGGCAACAGCACCCGCGAGATGTCCAGTGCCCGGACCAGCACCTCCCAGAAAAACACCACCCACAGGCCAAACAGACCGGCCGTGAGCATGCCCACCCAGCGGCTGCCGTCCAAGCGTGCCGTGCGCTGAATGCTGAAGCCGGCCACGACGGCTAGCGCCAGGATGAGCGGCCAGAACAGGGGAGAACTGCCGTCCAGTAAAACGCTCATACGGCCCCCCGGTTGCGCAGCACCAGGCGCTCCACCAGCGCCACGACTCCGGTCAAAAACAGACCCAGCAGCGCCGACATCACCAAGGCGGACCAGATCTGCACGGTCTGCCCGTAATACGAGCCGGTAAGCAGTCGCGCGCCCAGACCGGCCACCGCGCCGGTCGGCAACTCCGCCACCATGGCGCCGACCAAGCCGGCCGACACGCCCACGCGCAGCGCTGGAAACAAAAAGGGCAAGGCGGCAGGCATACGCAGCATCCACAGTGCCTGCCAGCGGTTGGCGGCATAGGTGTGCATCATTTCCATCTCGATCTTTTGCGGTGAGCGCAGGCCCGCCACCATCGCCACTGTGACCGGGAAGAAGCACAGGTACATGGCAATCACCGCCTTGGGCGCGGTGCCGGAAAAGCCCAGGCTGCCCAGAATCACCAGCACGATGGGCGCAATCGCCAGCACCGGCACGGTTTGCGAGGCGACGATCCAGGGCATGAGG
>CAKZJN010000238.1 GCA_936943465.1 uncultured Rhodoferax sp. | reverse complement strand
CCCTCCACCACATGGCCTTGTGCATCCACCAGCAGCACGCTGTCGGCGCCGTCGTCCAGCGCGCCGAGCAGGCCCATGGTCAGGTCGTTCCAGTGGTAATTCTTGGCGGTGGGGTCCACCGACGCGGGTGGAATGCGCTGCACATCGCTGATGCGCAGGTGCAGGCCGTGTTCGCGCTGCTGGGCATTGGCCAGCCAGACAAAGGGCACGGCAAAGGCGTAAAACTGGTTCACCGCCTGGCGCGGGTCGCGTGAACCCCAGGGCGGTTGGCCCCGGGTACAAATCATTTCGACATACGAGGCGCGCAGCCCGCTCAGGCGCACGCACTGGCTGAGGACTGCGGTGATCTGCGCGGCGTCGAAGCCAGGGTTCAGGCGCCAGCGCTGGCAACTGCGCGCAAAGCGCTCCAGGTGCGCATCGAGCCGGAAGAAAGCTCCGTCCCACACGGTCACCACGTCGTAGGTGGCGTCGGAGCGCAGAAAGCCCCAATCGGTCATGGGAATGCTGGCCTCGGCAATGGGCACATACTGCCCGCGCACAAAGGCCACGCCTTGGGAATAGTCAGGGGATGTCATGCACAGTTCTCCGGTCGCAAAGGCACAATGTAAATCGAAGTGCATTGAATGGAAATGAGGTGGGCAGGGCAATGACTGTGGGAACTTGGCTCCGCATACATCGGGCTTGGATGCCGACTTTTTGGGTGGCAGCGTTGGCGCTGTGGCCCGGAGCGTCCTCGGCCGACTGGGTCCGGGTGGGCGAGAGCGACACGGTGTTCTCCTACGTGGAGGAATCCACCATCGACGTGCAGGAGTCCACCATCAAGGTCTGGGTGCTGCTGGACTTCAAGCAGCCCGATGCCAAAGGAGCCAGGTCGCAAAAATTTCAGGAGGTGTTTGACTGCGAAAACGGCGCTTCGCGCACCGCTTACCGCATCGTCACCACCGGCCCCATGGGCAGCGGCAATGTCCTGATGAGCCTGCTGCTGACCGAACCGGCCACCCCGATTCCGGACAACTCTCTGCGCGACACCATCTTCCAGATCATTTGCTGAACCGCTCTACTTTCTCCCAACATGAACTCTCCTTTTCCCTTGCCAACGGGCTTGCTAGCCGTCACCGGCGGTGAGCGCACCGGAAAAACCAGTCTGCTGCGCCGCCTGTGCGGTGAACTGCCGGCACTGCCGGGCGAAACTGCTGTAGCCGGGGCACTCTGGCTGGACTTGTCGCTGCCCGGGCAAGACCCGCAGACACCGCCGCAAGTCTGGGTGGCACTGCAGGCACGCTGCCCGCAATGGAACGCTGCCTTGCTGGAACAACTGGTCGACGCACTGGCACTGACCGCCCATGCGGAAAAGCAACTATTCATGTTGTCGGCGGGCAGTCGACGCAAGGTGGCGCTGGCCGGGTTGCTGGCAAGCGGCGCGCCCGTGACCTGCCTGGACCAACCGTATGCGGCGCTGGACCGGGGCTCGATTGCGGTGGTGCGTGATTTTCTGGCCGACATGGCAGATCACACCAGCCGCACCTGGGTGGTGGCCGACTACGAGGCCGACCCGCAGTTGCCCTGGGCGCGCGTGGTTTCGTTGGACTAGAGTGGCTCGATACACTTGCCAGCGACCCAAACTGCCTTGGAAGGAAACCGGATGATTCAACGCTTTGATGTAGGCACCCGCATGTCTGAAATGGCGGTGCACAACGGCACCGTGTACCTGGCCGGGCAGGTGCCCGAGGACGAGCATTCCGACATCGGGGTGCAGACCGCGCAGGCGCTGGCCGCCATTGACGCGCTGCTGGCGCGGGCCGGCTCTGACAAAAGCAAGATTTTGATGACGCAGATTTTTCTGGCCGATCTGGCCGACTTTCCAGGCATGAACGTGGTGTGGGACGCCTGGGTCGCACCCGGCCACACGCCGCCCCGCGCCACGGTGCAGGCCGCGCTGGCAAAGCCCGGCTGGCGGATCGAAATCGTTGTCACCGCAGCGGTTTAGCGGCCGCCCGGCCACCGTCATCAAACTGGGCCTGGCCCAGACGCTGGCGTGGGCGTCGAGCTATTACCTGCCTGCCTTTCTGGCGGCGCCGATTGCCCGTGACCTGGGCATCAGTACCGCCACGGTGTTTGCGGCGTTTTCTGCCGGGCTGGTGATATCGGCCTTTCTGGGGCCGCGTGCCGGCCGCGCGATCGATGCCTGGGGCGGGCGACCGGTGCTGGCTGCGGGCAATCTGGTGTTTGCCGCCGGGCTTGCGGCACTGGGTTCTTGCCAAGGCGCCGTCGGCTTATTCGCGGCCTGGCTGCTGATTGGTGTGGCCATGGCCGGTGGCTTGTACGAGGCCGCGTTTGCGTCGCTGGTCCGGATGTACGGGCGCGACGCCCGCAACGTGATTACCGGCATTACTTTGATTGCCGGCTTTGCCAGCACGGTGGGCTGGCCGCTGACGGCGGCGTTGGAAAGCTGGCAGGGCTGGCGCATGACCTGCTTTGTCTGGGCCGGTTTGCACCTGTGTGTGGGCCTGCCTCTGAACTGG
>CAKZJN010000237.1 GCA_936943465.1 uncultured Rhodoferax sp. | reverse complement strand
AAGTTGTTGAACTCGATGTCCGGTTCGTCCTCGAGCTTTTGCATGAAGTGGCAGTGCCAGCGCAAACGTCCGGCAAAACCGCGCAGCGCGTAGGCCAGCGCGCGCTCGGGTGTGTTGCCAATCGCCACCTCGGTAGCCTGGTGCACGGTGCGCATGGAGAGGGTTCCAAAAGCCAGATGCGGGCTCAGACGACTGCAGCCCTCCTCCGCGCTCAAGGGACTGGAGAGCGCCGTGCGGTAGTCAAAGCCCCGCACTTGCAAAAAGCTCTGAAGGGTACGCCGCGCTTCTTTCTCTCCGGCAGACTGCTGGGTCTTGCGCTGTAGCGACAACCCCAAACTACCCAGCGTGGGCAACTCGGGTTGGTCCAACGCCACTGCGGGACAGAATCTTCCTTGCAGCAACTGCAAAGGCGCATCCATACGCGCCTGCCAGCGCGTGGCCCACCCCGAGCGGCTACGCAAACGGCGCACGACACCGGTCTGTGCAAATTCCTGCCATGGAATGCCATGGGACTGACACCACTTAGCCACTTGCTTATCGCGCACATACGACCAGCCCGGCCCGGTTTCCTCGTGACTCAGCAAATGGGTGAACTGCACTTCCTGGTGCAATTGCGTCAACACCGGCACCACCGAACCCACACGTACCAACAACGGCATTCCCCGCTCCGCCAAGGCGCTGCGCAATTCCGCCAGGCAAGCCAACGCAAAGCTCACATGCCGAGCATCGCATTCCGGGCTTTGCAACCATTCGGGCTCGATAACAAAGAGGCCCAAAGCGTCACTGTGCGCTTGTGCAGCGGCGAGCGCAGCATGGTCGTGGATGCGCAGGTCACGCTTGAACCAGACCAGAGCCCGCTGCATGGCTAAACAGCCTTGCGCTTGGAATCGGTGTACGCCAACTCGTCCGTCACGCGGAACACTTCCTGGCCGGCTCGCCCCGAGTCCAATGCTTGCGCAGTGTGGGAATTTCCTGCGGCCGGAAGGCACATGGACATCCCGTCCCACTGCTGGCCGCACCAGCAACGACCCTGTGCATCCACGATGCAAGTGCCTGTGCCACAACAGCGTTCATCCTCTACTTGCATACGCGAATCCGATAGGTGTTGATGAAGTGGCCGAGCGACCCAGACAAGCAAAGTTGTCCGGCGGTACCGGCTCCTGGGAAATTCTCTCTGAATCAGCGTTTCATCGTGCGCTGGAAGGACATTGCACATCCTGCGAGCGCGGGATTTATGCCCAAGCGCGGTCACCACGCGAGCAGCCGCTCGGCGTTCCATGGATCGCGCGTGACACCGCTCCCAGCGACAGGCAAAAGTGGAACCGGCCGCCCAGCCGAAAGTCCATCCCGCTGTGCGACATGCAGCCCTTGGAGCACCAGCCCGGCACGCTGACGCACTTTGAGTTGGTTGCTTATCCTGGGCGCACCCATGGCGAAGGCCTTGGACCAATCAACCACCGCGGTTTCGCCAAGGGCCAATCTGGCCAGGATCGCTCGCCGCGTAGGATCGGCCGGGGCTGCAAAGGGGTTTCAGTGGGGTATTGGCAAACGGATTGGCGAAGTAGTCCTTGAAATTTTGACGGGAGCGCCTATTCTTGAATCAGGCGCAAGCCACTTACCGGAACCCCGCTTCCGGCCACCCTGTCCGCAGGGCGAAAACCCGACCCCTATGAGGTCGGGTTTTTCATTTGGAAGCCGGGTACCTGCGGCCGGCACCCTAGTCAAAAATCTCGTGCAGCCAAGACTTCTTCCTGCCGTATTGCGGGCGCTTGTATTCGTGGAAGTCGGAGTCACCGAAGTCACGGTGTTGGGGCGCAGGGGCTACCCGCCCGGGTGGCACGGCCGCCGGCGACGCGCCGGAAACCTTGTCCAGCAGCTTGTCGAGTTCACCGCGGTCGAGCCAAATGCCACGGCAAGCGGGGCAGTAGTCAATCTCCACACCCTGGCGCTCGGTCATCACCAGCGTGGTGTCGGTGCAATGGGGGCATTTCATCTCAATCTCCTGATAAAGAACAACCTAACAAGCCCTAACCGTAACCCGCAGGCGGCGGCGCAAAAAGCAGTCAATTTCTTACCGACGCTCTCATAAAACCGAGCATCGGGTCGTCATGCAATGGCCGGCATGCAAGCCCTATGCAGCCACCAAAAAGGGACGCAGCCCTTGCTGCTCAGTTGAAAACCAATACTTCCTTTTTTTGGGAATGAACCTCATACAAACATAGGTTTTTTCGGAATCACTTCCTGGTTACTCTCCAACCCGTCTTTGTTTTTTAGGAGATAGCAATGAAGCGACTTTTATCTGTTTTGGCCATCGTTTTTTCACTGGGCATTGCCACGGCATCCATGGACGCCGAGGCCGCCAAGCGCATGGGTTCAGGCAAATCCATGGGCACACAGCGCCAGGCGGTGCAGGACAAGGCACCTGCCGCGCCTGCAGCCCAAACTGCAGCACCGGCTGCGGGCGCCGGAGCCGCCGCCGCTTCCAAGCCTTCGTGGGCCGGGCCGATCGCGGGTCTGGCTGCTGGTTTAGGTATTGCTGCGCTGGCCTCGCACTTCGGCTTTGGCGACGAGTTGGCTTCCATGGTCATGATGGGCCTGCTGGCGTTTGCGGTGATTGCGGCCATCGGGTTCATCATGCGCAAGCGTGCCCAGACGGGCTCGCTTGCGGGCATGCAGGCCCGAGGAGGTTTGGCTCCAGCCGCCATTGGAGCGGGCACAAGCTCCGCTGACCCGGGCCGCGCAGAGCAACAGACGGCTGCCTACAAAGTGTCCATGCCTGCCGGAAA
>CAKZJN010000236.1 GCA_936943465.1 uncultured Rhodoferax sp. | reverse complement strand
AATCGAGCCAATGCCAGTTTGCTGTTGCGCGGAATTTCGGTGGCACCCTGCGCATCAACCAGCAGCAGCGCGTTGTCGTCCTGCCCAAACGTGGCGGGGCCAATATTGCCCACCAGCAGCGGCACCTGTTTGCGGGCGCGCTTGGCGGTGGCATGGGCCAGCAAGTCGTGGCTTTCTGCGGCAAAGCCCACGCAAAACAGTTCCCCGCTTTGGGCGCGCGGCGACTGGGCCACGCTAGCCAGAATATCGGGGTTTTCCACAAAGCCCAAACGCGGCGTTTGGCCCGAGGCGTCCTTCTTGATCTTCTGGTCCGACGCGGTATCGGGCCGCCAGTCGGCCACGGCGGCGGTGGCAATAAACACGCTGGCCTGGTCGGCTTGTTGCTGGCAGGCAGCCATCATGTCGAGCGCGGACACCACATTTCGCCGGGTCACGCCACGCGGTGTCGGCAGGCTCACCGGCCCGGCCACCAGCGTCACCTGGGCCCCCGCCTCTTGCGCGGCACGGGCAATGGCAAAGCCCATTTTTCCACTGGACAAGTTGGTGATGCCACGCACCGGGTCCATCGCCTCAAACGTCGGCCCGGCAGTCACCAGCACATGGTGGCCGGCCAGCAACTTGGGCTGGAAGAAGGCAATCACTTCCTGCAGCAATTCGTGCGGCTCCAACATACGGCCGTCGCCGGTTTCGCCACAGGCCTGGTCGCCATTGCCGACCCCAAAAACGGTAGCGCCATCGGCTTTGAGTTGCGCCAGGTTGCGCTGGGTGGCCGGGTGCGCCCACATTTCCCGGTTCATGGCCGGCGCGACCAGCAAAGGCACCTTGTCAATCGGCCGGGCCAGGCACATCAGGCTCAACAGATCGTCGGCGCGTCCGTGCAGCAGTTTGGCCATGAAGTCGGCGCTGCACGGCGCGATCAGGATCGCATCGGCCTCGCGGCTCAGGTTGATATGCGGCATGTTGTTGTGCTCGCGCGCGTCCCACTGCGAGTCGTACACCGCACGGTTGGAGAGCGCCTGCATGGTGACCGGCGTAATGAACTGCGCTGCCGCCTCGGTCATGACCACCTGCACCGAGGCGCCTTCCTTGATCAGCGCCCGGCATAACTCGGCTGCCTTGTAACAGGCGATGCCGCCGGTAAGACCCAAAACAATGTGTTTGCCGTTCAAATCCATGGTGTGCCTGCGAATGGCCGAGTGCCGATGGGGAGCAATGTAGCAGAGCAAAGCGCGGCAGCACCGGCCGGTATAATCTCGCTTTACCACCTGATCGAACCTCTCGGTTCGCCCCTGACATGACCAAATTTGTCTTCGTCACCGGCGGTGTGGTGTCTTCCCTTGGCAAGGGAATCGCCTCAGCCTCCTTAGCTGCGATCCTGGAATCGCGAGGCCTCAAAGTCACTTTAATCAAGCTCGACCCCTATCTCAACGTAGACCCCGGAACCATGTCGCCCCTGCAGCATGGCGAGGTTTTCGTGACCGACGACGGCGCAGAAACTGATTTGGACTTGGGCCACTACGAGCGTTTCATTGAAACGCGCATGCGCAAAGCCAACAACTTCACCACCGGCCAGATTTACAAGAGCGTGCTCGACAAAGAGCGCCGCGGCGACTACCTGGGCAAGACCGTGCAGGTCATCCCGCACGTCACCAACGAAATCCAGGAATTTGTGAAGCGCGGCGCCCGTGTGGGCGAGCCCGACGCGGTGGATGTCGCCATCGTGGAAATCGGCGGCACCGTGGGTGACATCGAATCCCTGCCCTTCCTCGAAGCGGTGCGCCAGATGAGCCTGAAGCTCGGCCCCAACAACAGCGCCTTTGTGCACCTGAGCTACCTGCCCTGGATTGCAGCCGCTGGCGAACTCAAGACCAAACCCACCCAGCACACCGCCAAGCAGTTGCGCGAAATCGGTATCCAGGCCGACGCGCTGCTGTGCCGCGCCGACCGCAAGGTGCCGGACGAAGAACGCGCCAAGATTTCGCTGTTCTCCAACGTGCCCGAGTGGGGCGTGATTTCCATGTGGGACGTGGACACCATTTACAAGGTGCCGCGCATGCTGCACGAACAGGGCCTGGACGGCCTTATCTGCGACAAACTGCGCCTGAACACGCCACCCGCCAACCTCAAGCGCTGGGACGATCTGGTGTATGAGACCGAGCACCCGCAAGGCGAAGTCAGCATTGCCATGGTGGGCAAGTACGTGGACTTGTCGGACAGCTACAAATCGCTCAACGAAGCCTTGCGCCACGCCGGCATGAAGAACCATGCCAAGGTGACGATCGAGTACATCGATTCGGAGACCATCAGCCAGGACAATGTGTCGCAACTCACCAAGTTCGACGCGGTGCTGGTGCCCGGCGGCTTTGGCAAGCGCGGCATTGAAGGCAAGATTTGCGCAGCCCGCTTTGCCCGCGAAAACAAGGTTCCGTACCTGGGCATCTGCCTCGGTATGCAAGTGGCCACCATTGAGTTCGCCCGCCATGTGGCCGGCCTCAAGAACGCCAACAGCACCGAGTTCGACCCGCAGAGCCCCAACCCGGTGATCGCCCTGATTACCGAGTGGAAAGACGCGGACGGCACCATCAAAACGCGTGACCACAACTCCGACCTGGGCGGCACCATGCGCCTGGGCGCACAGAGTTCCGACGTAGCAGCAGACACCATTGCCCACAGCATTTATGGCGATGTGGTCACCGAGCGTCACCGCCACCGTTACGAGGCCAACGTCAACTACCTGGACAAGCTGCGTGCCTCCGGTTTGGTGATTTCGGCTCTGACCCAACGCGAACAACTCACCGAGATGGTGGAACTGCCGCAAAGCGTTCACCCCTGGTTTGTGGGCGTGCAGTTCCACCCGGAATTCAAATCCACCCCATGGGATGGTCACCCCCTGTTTAACGCGTTTGTTAAGGCGGCGCTGGATCACCAGGGTCAGGGTAAGAACCTGAAGGTGGTGGCATGAAGCTTTGCGGCTTTAATGTCGGCCTGCAGCACCGCCTGTTTCTGATCGCCGGCCCCTGCGTGGTCGAGTCCGAGCAACTGCAGATGGACACCGCCGGCACACTCAAGGAAATTACCGACGCGCTGGGCATTCCCTTTATCTTCAAGAGCAGCTTCGACAAGGCCAACCGCACCAGCGAAACGGCTTTTCGGGGTCTGGGCATGGAAAAAGGCCTGGAGATTCTGGCCAAGGTGAAGCGCGAGATTGGCGTGCCGGTCTTGACCGACATCCACTCCGAAGACCAGGTGGCGCAGGTCGCCGCCGTGGTGGACGTGCTGCAAACCCCGGCCCTGCTGTGCCGCCAGACTGACTTCATCCACGCCGTGGCGCTGTCGGGCAAACCGGTCAACATCAAGAAGGGCCAGTTCATGGCGCCTGGCGACATGAAAAACGTGATCGTCAAGGCTCGCGCTGCGGCCCGCGCTGCCGGCCTGAATGAAGACAACTTCATGGCCTGCGAACGCGGCGTGAGCTTTGGCTACAACAACCTGGTCAGCGATATGCGCTCGCTGGCCATCATGCGCGACACCGGTGCGCCGGTGGTGTTTGACGCCACGCACTCGGTGCAGTTGCCCGGTGGGCAAGGCACCAGCAGCGGTGGCGTGCGCGAGATGGTGCCGGTGCTGGCGCGTGCCGCCGTGGCGACCGGTATAGCCGGTGTGTTTATGGAAACCCACCCTGACCCGGCCAATGCGATGTGTGACGGCCCCAACGCCGTGCCCCTGCGCCACATGAAAGCGCTGTTGGAAACCCTGGTGGCGCTGGATTCCGTAACCAAAAAAACACCGTTCCTGGAAACCAATTTCCAGTAATTCGCTGCAAGATTAGAGTGGCCCCAGTTTTGTTTTTTGTTTTGTTCTAGAAAGAAAATCCATGAGTGCAATTGTTGATATCGTCGGACGCGAAATCCTCGACTCCCGTGGCAACCCCACGGTGGAGTGCGATGTTTTGCTGGAATCCGGAACCATGGGCCGTGCGGCCGTTCCCAGCGGAGCCTCCACCGGCTCGCGCGAAGCCATTGAACTGCGCGATGGCGACAAAAAGCGCTACCTCGGCAAGGGCGTTCTGAAGGCGGTCGAGCACATCAACACCGAAATTTCCGAAGCCGTGTTGGGCTTGGACGCTTCCGAGCAGTCCTTTCTGGACAAGACGCTGATCGACCTCGACGGCACCGAAAACAAGAGCCGCCTGGGCGCCAATGCCATGCTGGCCGTGTCCATGGCTGTGGCCCGCGCCGCTGCCGAAGAAGCCGGCCTGCCCCTGTACCGCTACTTTGGCGGCATGGCTGCGGTGCAAATGCCCGTGCCCATGATGAACGTCATGAACGGTGGCGAACACGCCAACAACAACCTCGACTTGCAAGAGTTGATGATCATTCCCGTGGGCGCTCCGTCGTTCCGCGAAGCCCTGCGCTACGGCGCCGAAGTGTTCCACGCGCTGAAGAAAATCCTGCACGACAAGGGCATCAGCACGGCCGTGGGCGACGAAGGCGGCTTTGCCCCCAACGTGGCCAACCACGAAGCCGCCATCCAGATGATTCTGGAAGCCATCGATAAGGCAGGCTATGTGGCCGGTGAGCAAATCGCCCTGGGCCTGGACTGCGCTGCGAGCGAGTTCTATAAGGACGGCAAGTACGAGTTGGAGGGCGAAGGCCTGAGCCTGACCGCGCAAGAGTGGACTGACATGCTGGCCACCTGGGTCGACAAGTACCCCATCATCAGCATCGAAGACGGCATGGCCGAAGGCGACTGGGACGGCTGGAAGATCCTTACCGACCGCCTGGGCAAGAAGGTGCAAATCGTCGGCGACGACCTGTTCGTCACCAACACCAAGATCCTGAAAGAAGGCATCGACAAGGGCATCGCCAACTCGATCCTGATCAAGATCAACCAGATCGGCACCCTGTCGGAAACCTTCGCCGCCATCGAAATGGCCAAGCGTGCCGGTTACACCGCTGTGGTGAGCCACCGCTCGGGCGAAACCGAAGACTCCACCATTGCCGACATCGCCGTGGGCACCAACGCTGGCCAGATCAAGACCGGTTCGCTCTCCCGTTCCGACCGCATGGCCAAGTACAACCAGTTGCTGCGCATCGAAGAAGACCTCGGCGATGTGGCCGTGTACCCCGGACGCGCTGCGTTCTACAACCTCAAGTAATCCCTTGAGGTCAACGGCCAAACCATTGCCGCATGCGTAACCGTCTGGTTCCGGTGTTGCTGATTGCCCTGCTGGTTATCCTGCACGGGCAGTTGTGGTTTGGCCGTGGGAGCGTGCCCAATGTGAGCAAGCTGCAAAGTGAACTGGATGAGCAGAAAGGCAAGAACGCCAAGGCTTCGCTGGCCAATGACCGGCTGAGTGAAGAAATCCGCGACCTCAAGGAAGGTCTGGAAATCGTGGAAGAAAAAGCCCGCGGTGAGTTGGGCATGGTCAAGAACAACGAAATTTTTGTGCAGATCACCAAATAGATCGCACCGCCTTCAGCCGTATGCGCATTGCCATTCTCGGCGCCGAATGCACCGGCAAAACCCAATTAGCCCTAGAACTTGCCGCCCAACTGCGGGATGACTTTCCCTGCGTAGTTTGCGAGACGGAAACGCTGCTGCTGAGCGCGGTGTATGCCGATGTGCTGCACTCAGACACCTCGCTTTACGCTCAGGCCATCGAACAGCACCGGGGAGTTGGCCTCACGCTGCTGACCGGCATGGACTTTCCACTTGAGGGCCAAGACAACTTACGCAATGACCAGTCTTTGCGCATCCGTATCGACCAGCGTCTGCGGCAGGTTCTGGTGGAAAGCGGCATTCCGTTTTGCACCGTGTACGGCTGCGCAAATGAACGCCGCGCGCAGGCATTGCAAGTGATTCAACGTGCCAACGGGGTAGTTCCCGAATCAACCGGCACGCCGTGGAAATGGAGCTGCGAAAAATGCTCGGACTCGGAATGCGAGCACCGGCTTTTCAGCGCGCTGCTCGGCCCAGCCCCCACTTAGTGGGACTTGCCGCCACCCACCAACTGAATCGCATCGACAAAGAGTTGTGCCGCATCGACCGGGTCAAACCGGTACTGCAGGCCACAGAACTCACAGCCAACCTCAATGTTGCCGCGCTCGCTCAATATGCCCTCGGCCTCTTCGCGGCCCAGCCCCACGATCATCTTGCCAACCCGCTCGCGGCTGCAGTTGCAGCGAAAACGCGGTGCCGTTTCCCCCTGCAGCGGCAGGAAGCGTGTGACGCTTTCTTCCCAAAACAAGCGACGCAAAATCGTATCGACGTCCAACGTTAGCAGCTCCTCGCGCTTCAGGCTGGCGGCCAGCGTGGCGATGCGGTTGTAGTGTTCGTTCAGACCAATCTGGTCTTCGTTTTCACGGGACACCATGCTGCCCGCCAGATTGCCTTCTCCCGCCATGGGCAGACGCTGAATCAACAAACCAGCTGCGACCTTGTCATCGGCCGCCAGCACCAGCGTGGTGTCGAGCTGCTCACTTTGCAGCATGTAGTGCTCCAGCACTTGGCTGAGCTTTTCGATCGGCTTGCCGTGGTCATCAAACAAAGGCACGACGCCCTGGTAGGGCTGCTGGCCGGGGAACTTGGTCTTGGGGTCCAGCGTAATGGCGCAGCGGCCCTTGTTGTGGACGTTGACCATCTGGCTGAGCGTCGCGGCAGGCGCAACCTCGCCTTGTACCGTTGCCGTAGCGCGCAAGGCAAAGTCAGGCTGCATCTCCACCACGGCCACCTGCACTGGCCCATCGCCAAAAATCTGCAGCACCAGCGCGCCGTCAAACTTGATATTGGCCTGCATCAGGGCCGCAGCGGCCGTCATTTCGCCCAGCATGTCACGCACCGCCGTCGCATAGGCGCCGGTCTCGCTGTTGCTGGCGCGGCGGCGCAGAATTTCGGTCCAGGCATCGGTCAGGCGCACCAACACACCACGCACCGGCAGGCCGTCAAATAAAAACTTGTGCAGTTCAGACATGCACGACTCCAAAGGGTGCGGCGCCAAACAAGCGCCGCGGGTTTATGCGATTTTTTTCAGGCCGGTGCGAAAACGCTGGGCGTTCTCTACGTAATGCCGTGCGCTCCAGCGAAGGCCTTCCTGTTGCTCCGGCGTCAATGCCCGCACCGCTTTGGCGGGGCTGCCCAGAATCATGCTGCCATCGGGGAACTCCTTGCCCTCAGTCACCAGCGCGCCGGCACCCACAATGCAGCCCTTGCCGATCTTGGCACCGTTCAGCACCACGGCACCAATGCCGATCAGTGAGCCATCGCCTACCGTGCAGCCGTGCAGCATGACCTGGTGGCCCACGGTCACGTCTTCCCCAATGTGCAACGGTTTGTCGCGGTCGGCATGCAGCACGCTGCCGTCCTGGATATTGGTGCCACGCCCCACGCGAATCTCTTCGGTGTCGCCGCGAATCACGGTGCCAAACCACACGCTGCAGTCGTTGGCCAGTTCCACATTGCCCATCACCTGGGCGCTGTCAGCCACCCAGGCGCTGGCCGCAATGCGCGGCGCGGTGCCGTCCAATTCATAAATTGCCATATCGTTCTTCTCAAGTCGGATTGCCTAGAATTGTAGGGATGATGGAACTCCGGCACGGCGCGTACGCCGCTTTTCAGTGCGCAGCGCCTCCCGCCAAGGTGGAAGCGGTGCGCGCCCTGTGGAATCAACGGCAGACGCTGGCCATCGACCCCGCACGCCCGCCTGAAGCAGACACCGCCCCGGGACGCCCGGAATTGCCCCAACTCGTGCTGCCCAAGGACGTGCCGCGGCGCTCTCCGTTCACCGCCGAGGGCCACGCTGCCCTGATGCACTCGATTGCCCACATTGAGTTCAACGCCATCAACCTGGCGCTGGATGCGGTGTGGCGCTTTTCCGGTATGCCGCCGGCCTACTACACCGGCTGGCTGCAGGTAGCCTTTGAGGAGGCCAAGCATTTCATGATGCTGAGCGATCACCTGCAATCCCTTGGCTACGCCTACGGCGACTTTCCAGCCCATGACGGCTTGTGGACCATGGCAGGGAACACCCGCCACGATGTGGTGGCGCGCATGGCGCTGGTGCCGCGCACGCTGGAGGCACGCGGCCTGGACGCTACGCCCATTATTCAGGTCAAACTGCGCAAGGTAGGCACCGACGCGGCCCTGCAGGCAGTGGCCTTGCTGGACGTCATTCTGGCGGAGGAAGTCGGCCATGTGGCCTTGGGCAACCACTGGTACCACTGGCTGTGTGAGCGCGATGGCTTGGACCGGGCGGCGTTTTATGCCGATGTAGCCCAACGCTTTGGAGGACCCCGGCTGAAGCCACCCTTCAATTTACCGGCGCGTCAGGCTGCAGGGTTTACCGAAGAAGAACTGGCCAGCCTGCCCACCGGGGCCGCTTGAACGCCACCCGCGCGACAGTTTGCCGCCCCGGCAAGGTCTAGAATGGAAATCCAGACTGTCACGCCCCATCGCCATGCAAGAAAACCCGAGTAGCAACCCACTCACCACACAACACCCGGACACCAGCCGGGCGATTGCGCGGCAGGCCATTCTGGACGATTACCGCACTGTCATTGGCTACGAACTCTTCGACCGCACGCTGGAGTCCGACGCCCGCAGCGCCTCCAGCGATGCGCAATTGCTTTTCAACGCGCTGTCACTGGCAGAAACCGATGTGCTGGCCAGCCGCAAGACCATCTTCGTTAACTGCACGCACCAAAGTCTGGCCGGCGGTCACCTGGAACTGGTGGCGCCGGAACGTGTGGTGCTGGAGATTCCGGCACTGCCGATTTCACAGCTGGACCAGATCAACAACCACCTGCCCAACCTGCAGCAGTTGCACCGCCGTGGCTTTCGCCTGGCGTTTGACTACTCGGTCCTGACGCAGCAGTACGAAGCCTGGTTGCCTTTGGCGTCCTTCATCAAGTTTGATCTGTCAATCCTGAAGCCTGAAGCGGTGGCCGGCTTTGTCAAACTGGCGCAGGCCAAGACCGAGGCGCGGCTGATCGCCAGCAACGTGCAGACCGACAAACAGTTCACTCTGGTGAAAGACCTGGGTGTGAAGCTGTTCCAGGGCTCCTGGTTTGCCAAGCCGGTGATCGTGGAGGGGCAACGGGCCCAGGCGGCGCAGGCCAACATCATTCGGCTGATTGACCTGGTGCGCAAACAAAGCAGCACCAACGATATTGAAGCGCTGCTCAAGCACGATCCGATGCTGTCGTTCAACCTGCTGCGCTTCATCAATTCCGCCGGTTTCGGCCTGCGCTCGGAAGTCACCTCCTTCAAGCACGCCGTGATGCTGCTCGGCTTGAACCGCCTGTTCAAGTGGGCTGCCTTGCTGATGACCACGTCCAACCACGGCGGCACGCCACCGGCGGTCGGCACTACAGCCGTGGTTCGCGGTCGCCTAATGGAAATGTTGGCACAGGAAAAGCTGCCGCCCGAAGACTGCGACAACGCATTTGTGGTGGGTGTGTTCTCCATGCTCGATACCATGCTGGGCATGCCCATGGATGCGGCCCTGGCCACGCTCACTCTGCCCTCGCAGGTCAACGAAGCCTTGCTGCTGAACTCGGGCCCGCTGGCCCCGTTTCTGGAACTCACCATTGCCTGCGAGTCCAACGACGACGTGGCGTTTGCCAAAGCCACCCAATCGCTCGGGCTTGCCAGCAGCCACGTGAACTGGTGCCACCTGCAGGCGCTGGTCTGGGCGGAGTCCATCGGCGCCTGAAACCCGGGCGCGGGTCAACCGCGCGGATGGTGTGCGGCGTGCAACTGGGCCAGCCGCTCCCGTGCCACATGCGTGTAAATCGTGGTGGTTGAAATATCGGCGTGACCGAGCAGCATTTGCACCGCCCGCAAATCCGCACCGTGGTTGAGCAAATGGGTCGCAAAGGCATGCCGCAGGGTGTGCGGTGAAAGCGGCGAGCGAATGCCGGCTGCCAGCGCGTACTTCTTGACCACCATCCAGAACATGACCCGCGACATGGCACTGCCGGCGTGCGGACCGCGCGCGGTCACAAACAGATCCTGGGTCTGTTTGCCGGCCAGCAGTTCCTGCCGCGCCGCCGCCAGGTACTGGCGTAGCCAGTCGGCCGCCACCTCGCCAAACGGCACCAGGCGTTCCTTGGAGCCCTTGCCCATCACCCGCAACACGTTGTCCTGCAAGCTGACGTTAAACACCCGCAGGTCCACCAGTTCACTCACCCGCAGGCCGCTGGCATACATCAGCTCCAGCATGGTCCGGTCCCGCGTGCCCAGCGCGTTGCTGGTGTCGGGGGCGGCCAGCAACGCCTCAACCTGCGCCTCCGTCAATGTCTTGGGTACCCGCAAGGCCTGCTTGGCCGACTGCAGTTTGAGCGTCGGGTCGGCTGAAATACGGTTCTCGCGCAAGGCCCAGCGAAAGTAGCGCTTGAACACCGTCAGGCGCCGGTTGGCACTGGTGGCCTTGGTATGGGCGTGGCGCTGGGCAAAGTAGGCCTGCAGGTCGGCCTCGGCGGTATCGGGCAGGGCCTTGCTGCGTTCTGCCAGCCAATTGCCAAACAGGGTCAGGTCGCGGCGGTAAGCGGCCAGGGTGTTTTTGGACAGGCCCTCTTCCAGCCACAACGCATCAATAAAGGCATCGATGGCCTCCAGGCTGGCGACGCTGTGGGCATTCACGGCAAGGGCCATCGGCGCGCTCTGGCTTGTCGGCTCAGGCCAAGGCGTTCAAGTTGCCGGTGCGCAAGCCGTGCGCTCGGGCGCGTTGCAGGAAGGCTTCTCCTGCCGCCTCAAAGCCCGGTACCGAACTCATGCAATCCGTCACCAGCACGGTCTGCTGCAAGCGCTCGGAAGGCAGGTGGGTGCACATATCGTCCACCGAAGCCGCCACACAATGGCTGAGCGCTTCGCCCGCCACCAGCAGG
>CAKZJN010000235.1 GCA_936943465.1 uncultured Rhodoferax sp. | reverse complement strand
TGCTGCCGGGCGCTCCGAGCCTGCGGCCCGGGGCGGTGCTGGAGGACGCTCCTTCGACGCAGGCGCTGCATTTACTGGAACGCGTTGGTCTGCTGGAACAACGCGATCTGGATGCGCGCAGCTTGCCATACGGTGCCAAGAAGCGGCTGGAGTTGGCCATGGCCCTGGCCGGGTTGGAGCCCCAACCGGGGCGTACGAAAACAGCGCAGTTACTGCTGCTCGACGAACCGGCTGCTGGGCTGGGCATGGCCGAGCGCGGCAGCCTGATGCAGCTCGTCCATGGGCTGACCCGGACCGTTGGTGGTGCAGCGGGCTTGGCGGTGCTCTACACCGAACACAACATGGATGCCGTTTTCGGCGTGGCCGATCGGGTGCTGGTGCTGATGGAAGGGCACATCGTGGCGGCCGGGTCGCCGCAGGATATTGCTGCCAACCCGTTGGTGCAAAGCCGTTACCTCGGCCAGTCGCTTCGCCATCTGCCGGAGGCGTCGCATGCTTGAGGTGCAGAACTTGAGCGCCTGGTACGGTGCGGCACAGGCGCTGTTTGGCGTGTCGCTGCGGGTGGGGGCGGGGGAAATGGTGGTGCTCGAAGGCCTGAACGGGGCCGGTAAATCCACTCTGCTGCAGTCGGTCATTGGCCTCGGGCCCCGTACCCAGGGTCAGGTGCTTTTTCAGGGCACACCGATAGAAAGCTGGCCGGCGCACCGCCGCGCGCAATTGGGCCTCGGCTACGTGCCGGAAGACCGGCGACTGTTTGCCGATTTGAGCGTGCTGGACAACCTGCGGGTGGCAGCCCGGGTGGCGACACCGAAAGACGGGCAAGTGCCAATCACTGTGGCGCAGCGGCAGGAACAAGTGCTGGAGCTTTTCCCGGCCTTGCGGGCCATGCTCAAACGCCGCGCCGCCGAGATGAGCGGGGGCGAGCAGCAAATGCTCAGCATTGCCCGCACGCTGATGACGGCGCCTAGCCTGCTGTTACTCGACGAGCCCTGTGAAGGCATTGCACCTTTGCTGGTGGAGTCAATCCGCGACGCCTTGCTGGCCTTGCGAAAACAGGGTTTGGCCTTGCTGATTGCGGAGCAAAATGCGTTGCTCGCGGACCATGCCGACCGGGTCATTACACTGGTGGCCGGGCAGTTGAGCGAGCCCGTGGCCTAGAAGAGAAAACCATGATCATTACCAGCCTTCTGGATACCGACCTCTACAAATTCACCATGATGCAGGTGGTGCTGCACCAGTTTCCGGGTGCGCAGGTCGAATACCGTTTCAAGTGCCGCAATGCGGGGGCCAACCTGGCCGCGCATGTGGATGAAATCCGCGAGGAAATCCGCTCGCTGTGCAGCCTGCAGTTTCAGGAAAGCGAGCTGGCGTACCTGCGCTCCATGCGCTTTATCAAGAGTGACTTCGTCGACTTCTTGGGCCTGTTCCGGCTGAATGAAAAGTACATCACGGTTACCCCGCTTCCCACCGGCGACATCAACATCACCATCATCGGGCCCTGGCTGCACACCATCCTGTTTGAAATTCCGGTGCTGGCCATCGTCAACGAGGTGTACTTCCGCAATACCCAGAAGGTGCCGGACTTTGTCGAAGGCCGCAAGCGGCTGGACACCAAAATCGGCCAACTGCGCGCCGAGGGCCTGAGCGATTTGAAGATTGCCGACTATGGCACCCGTCGCCGCTTTTCGCGGGCCTGGCATGAAGAGGTCATGCGCGTGCTGGCGGCTCGTCTGGGCACGCACCACAGCCCCGGCAATGCCATCACGGTGCCGGGGCAACTGGCAGGTACCAGCAATGTGCTGCTGGCCATGATGCTGGGCCTCACACCATTGGGCACCATGGCCCATGAATACCTGCAGGCCTGCCAGGCGCTGGGCCCGCGTCTGCGCGACAGCCAGATATATGCGTTTGAGAGCTGGGCGCGGGAGTACCGGGGCGACCTGGGTATTGCGCTGAGTGATGTGTATGGCATGTCGGCCTTCCTGCGCGACTTTGACATGTTCTTCTGCAAGCTGTTTGACGGTGCCCGCCACGACAGCGGCGATCCGTTCCAGTGGGGCGAGCGCATGCTGGACCACTACGTGCGCAACCGTGTGGACCCGCGCACCAAGACGCTGATCTTCAGCGACGGCCTGACCGTGCCGCGCACCATCGAGCTGTACCAGCAGTTCCGCGGGCGCTGCCAACTGGCGTTTGGTATCGGCACCAACCTGACCAATGACCTGGGCTACGAGCCGCTGCAAATTGTTATCAAGATGGTGCGTTGCAATGGCCAGCCGGTGGCCAAACTCTCCGACACGCCGTCCAAAAACATGTGTGAGGACGAGCGCTATCTAGCTTATCTGCGCCAGGTGTTTGAAATTGCCCAGCCCAACTAAACCGTTCCCGACTCCATGACCCAACCCGCCATTCTGGTTACCCGCGCCATCTTTCCCCATGTGCTGGAACAACTGAAGGAACACTTCACGGTGGAGTCCAACCAGGAAGATGTCATCTGGTCACCGGTCGAATTGGCCCAGCGTCTGCAGGGCAAGGCGGGCGCTTTCATGACCGGCACCGAACGCGTCAATGCCGAGTTGCTGGCGCAGTGCCCGGGGCTGAAGCTGTGCGCCAACATGACCGTGGGCTACAACAACTTTGATCTGCCGGCCATGACGGCGGCCGGCGTGCTGGGCACCAATGCGCCCGACGTGCTGACCGAAACCACCGCCGACTTCGGCTTTGCGCTGCTCATGGCTACGGCACGCCGGGTCACGGAGAGCGAGCACTTTTTGCGCGCCGGAAAATGGACCCGCTGGAGCTACGACATGTTTGCCGGGGCCGAGGTACACGGCAGCACGCTGGGCATTCTGGGCATGGGGCGCATCGGCCAGGCCATCGCACGCCGCGCCGCACTCGGCTTTGGCATGCCGGTGATTTACCACAACCGCTCCCGGCTTGACGCAGGCATGGAGGCTTCCATCAACGCCCGCTATGTGAGCAAGGAAGAACTGCTGCAAACCGCCGACCATCTGATGCTGGTGCTGCCGTATTCGGCCAGTTCACACCACACGATTGGTGCGGCCGAGCTGGCCTTGATGAAGCCCACCGCGACCCTGATCAACCTGGCGCGCGGCGGCATTGTGGACGATGCTGCGCTGGCCGAGGCGCTGCGCGAGCGGCGCATTGCAGCCGCCGGGCTGGATGTGTTTGAAGGCGAGCCCACAGTGAACCCGGCGCTGCTGACAGTGGCCAACGTGGTGCTCACGCCGCACATTGCCAGCGCCACGGTCGGCACGCGCAAGGCCATGGCGGCGCTGGCGGTGGACAACCTGATTGGCTACCTGGTGCATGGCAAACCGGTGACGCCGCTAAACCCCGAAGTGCTGGCCCCGGCGGAGTCTTAAGTGGAGGGCTCCATGATGAACCCTCTGCTGGTCTGGGCCCTGTT
>CAKZJN010000234.1 GCA_936943465.1 uncultured Rhodoferax sp. | reverse complement strand
TACTTCCAGGAGTCCAGCACCGGCAACCCGAACGCCGACAAACTGGTTCCCGAAGGCATTGAAGGCCGCGTGCCCTACAAAGGCTCGATGGTGTCGATCGTGTTCCAGATGGCGGGTGGCGTGCGCGCCAGCATGGGCTACTGTGGTTGTGCAACGATTGCCGACATGCAGGACCGAGCTGAGTTTGTCGAGATCACCACGGCCGGTATCCGTGAGAGCCACGTGCACGACGTGCAGATCACCAAGGAAGCGCCTAACTACCGGGCTGAATAAAGCCCACCCCCAGGCTGCGCGCACTTCGTGTCGCTGCGCCACCCCCCTTGCAGGGGGCAACACCGGCGGTCTGGCAAAGCCAGTCCCGCGGTGTTCCTGGGTTAGGACACGCTCGCCGGACGCATTCTTTTTTTCTTCTTCCAATCTGTCCATCCATGTCTTTGCACCAGAAAATTCTCATTCTTGACTTTGGTTCACAGGTCACGCAGCTCATTGCACGCCGGGTGCGGGAGGCGCATGTGTTTTGTGAGGTGCATCCTTGTGATGTGACCGACGAGTGGTTGCGGGCGTATGCGCGGGATGGTTCGCTCAAGGGAATCATCCTGTCCGGCAGCCATGCCAGCGTGTATGAGGACACCACCGACAAGGCGCCCAAGGCGACGTTTGAGTTGGGCATTCCGGTGCTTGGCATTTGCTACGGCATGCAGACCATGGCGCACCAGTTGGGTGGCTTGGTGCAGGGTGGTCACAAGCGCGAATTTGGCCACGCGGATGTGCAGGCCCACGGCCACACGGCGTTGCTCGAAGGCATTCAGGACTATGTTTCTGAAGGCGAAAGCATGTTGCAGGTCTGGATGAGCCACGGCGACAAGGTGACGGAGCTGCCGCCCGGCTTCCAACTCATGGCCAGCACGCCGAGCTGCCCGATTGCCGGCATGGCCGATGAGGTGCGGAAGTTCTACGCGGTGCAGTTCCACCCCGAGGTGACGCACACCAAGCGTGGTGCAGCGATTCTGGAGCGATTTGTACTGGACATCTGCAACACCCGCGCCGACTGGATCATGGGCGACTACATTGCCGAGGCGGTGGCCAAAATCCGCGAGCAGGTCGGTGACGAGGAAGTCATTCTGGGCCTGTCCGGCGGGGTCGACTCCAGCGTGGCCGCGGCGCTGATTCACCGTGCCATTGGCGACCAATTGACCTGCGTGTTCGTGGACCACGGGCTATTGCGCCTGGACGAGGGCGACATGGTCATGGACATGTTTGTGGGCAAACTGCACGCCAAGGTGGTGCGCGTGGATGCCGAGGGGCAATTCCTGGGGCATCTGGCGGGCGTGAGCGACCCGGAAGCCAAGCGCAAGATCATTGGCCGCGAGTTTGTCGAGGTGTTCAAGTCCGAAGCCGCCAAGCTGAAGAATGACCAGGCCCGCCACGTGGCGTGGCTGGCCCAGGGCACGATTTACCCGGATGTGATTGAGTCCGGCGGTGCCAAAAGCAAGAAAGCGGTCACCATCAAGAGCCACCACAACGTGGGTGGTTTGCCCGAACAACTGGGCCTGAAGCTGCTGGAGCCGCTGCGCGAATTGTTCAAGGACGAAGTGCG
>CAKZJN010000233.1 GCA_936943465.1 uncultured Rhodoferax sp. | reverse complement strand
GATCAAATCGGCCACGAGACGCGCCGACCCGCACGCCATGTTCCAGCCGTTGTGCCCATGGCCCACATTCAGCCACACGCCGGGTGCCGCACTGGCGCCAATCAGTGGCAAGCCATCGGGTGTGAAATGGCTTGCGCCCTTCCAGACTTGCGCACTGCGACGGTAGTCTGTAGCACCGGGAAACAAGGTATTGAGCGTGCGGTACAGGCGCTTGACCGTTTGCTCGTTGTGCGCACGACCGGCCCCCAGTTCGGCGCCACCGGATACGCGGATTCGGTCTCCCATGCGGGTGACGCTGATGCGCTGGCGCATGTCTTGCACGGCACTGCGGGGGGCATTGAGTGCCTCCCGGACCGGAACGCTCAAGGAGTGGCTCCAAACCTTTGACAATAGTGGCGTTTTGCCGGTTAAGCCTGCGGCATGGCCTCCGGTACAAACCACAATTTGATCGAAAGCGTGGCGGGCCCCGTCTTTGGTTTGGACTTGCATTCCGTTGCCCGGGGCAATGGCCGTGACCTCGGCGCCAAAAATCAGGCGGGCTGTGGACTGGGTCAACTGGTCCTTTAACAAATGGGCAAACTGACGGCAGTTGCCCACCTCGTCGCCAGGGAAATAGGTGGCTCCATAAAAAGCGAAGTCGGCCTGCAATGCGGGCTCCTTGGCGCGGGCCTGGTCCGGCGTCAAGTGCTCCGAGACCAATCCGAACTCTTTCATGTCGGCCAGGCGCAGTTGGTGCTTATTCCAGGCCGCCTCTGACTCCCAAAGCAGCAAGTTGCCTTCAGAGCGCTCATAAATGAGTCCGATCTGGGCCACCAGCGCGTGTTGGTGCGTGAGGCTGTAGGTGGCCAAAGCGTGCGCTGCCTGCAGCTTCTCCAGATGGTCTTTGCGCCGGGTTTTCCAGCCCAGAAGCCAACGCAGGT
Organism: uncultured Rhodoferax sp.; assembly: GCA_936943465.1. Taxonomy (GTDB): domain Bacteria; phylum Pseudomonadota; class Gammaproteobacteria; order Burkholderiales; family Burkholderiaceae_C; genus Allorhodoferax. Next base: position 22,258 of record CAKZJN010000233.1, on the reverse strand, counting down.
CGCTCAACGAGGTTCCTTTGTGAAGGGACACGCCGGAAACATGAAAGAGCGCCTTGAACCGGGAGCCCGTGCGAGGTTCCGCAAAGGCCATTGGATGCGTCAGGCTGGTTGACAGATGGCCGCCACAAGCAAAACTGGCCTCTTGGGCTACGGTCGTATTGCGCTCAAAAACGCTGACTTCGTGGCCGTCCTGGGTGAGCTCATATGCCGTGCACATGCCGACGATGCCGCCGCCGATAACCGCAATTTTCATGAAAATCTAACTTGTGCCCGTTCGGAGCCAGAAGCGCGGCATGGGGCGGTGAGGGCTAACCCCTACTTCCATGCTAAAATCTACGGGTTGTGCTGGTAGTGCATGGTGCATTACCCACAATAAATCGCAAACCGGTTCTGACAAGGTGTTGTGTTCCGAAGAATTTTATCTTCACAGAGCGCAATTGACGGACCGGATTTAAGTCCCAACCTTTGGAGAAATCTCATGGCAGTCACAATGCGCGAAATGCTGGAAGCAGGCGTCCACTTCGGTCACCAAACACGTTTCTGGAACCCCAAGATGGCCCCGTTCATCTTCGGTCATCGCAACAAAATTCACATCATCAACCTGGAAAAGTCGCTCCCGATGTTCCAGGACGCAGCCAAGTTCGTGCGTCAACTGGCTGCCAAGCGCGGCACCATCCTGATGGTCGGCACCAAGCGCCAAGCCCGCGAAATCGTTGCAACAGAAGCTGCACGCGCTGGTATGCCTTTCGTTGACCAGCGTTGGCTGGGCGGCATGTTGACCAACTTCAAGACGGTCAAGACCTCGATCAAGCGCCTGAAGGACATGAAGGTTCAGCAAGAAGCTGGCCTCGACTCCATGAGCAAGAAAGAGCAACTGATGTTTGCCCGCGAACTGGAAAAGCTGGAAAAAGACATTGGCGGCATTCAAGACATGAACACCTTGCCTGATGCGATTTTTGTGATCGACGTGGGTTACCACAAGATTGCCATCGCTGAAGCCCGCAAGCTGGGCATCCCGCTGATCGGCGTGGTGGACTCCAACCACTCCCCCGAAGGTATCGACTATGTGATCCCCGGTAACGATGACTCCTCCAAGGCTGTCACTTTGTACGCCCGCGGAATCGCCGACGCCGTGATCGAAGGCCGTGCCAACGCCGTGGATGACGTGGTCAAGGCGGTTGCCGAAACCGAAGACGAGTTTGTTGAGGTGGACGAAGCCGCTTAAGGCTTGGTTAGACCCAAAAAGGGGGCTTCGTTGCCCCTTTTTTTTAAGTTGATATTGAAACTGAACTGAATACGGAGAAATAAAGATGGCTGCGATTACTGCAAGTATGGTTGCTGAACTGCGTGGAAAGACCGACGCCCCCATGATGGAATGCAAGAAGGCTTTGACCGAAGCCGAAGGCAACATGGAAAAAGCGGAAGAGCTGCTGCGCGTCAAGCTGGGTAGCAAGGCTGGTAAGGCCGCTGCCCGCGTGACCGCTGAAGGCGTGGTGACCATTTCCGTGGAAGGCACTGTTGGCGCGATTCTGGAAGTCAATTGCGAAACCGACTTCGTGACCAAGAACGACAGCTTCCTGGCCCTGGCCAACGCCGCTGCGGCACTGATCGTCAAGAACAATCCCGCCGACGTGGCTGCACTGAGCGCATTGGCCTACAGCCAGGACGGCTTTGGCCCGACGCTGGAAGATGTGCGCAAGGGGCTGATCGGCAAGATTGGCGAAAACATGACTTTCCGTCGCTTCAAGCGCTTTGAGTCCGGCAAGCTGGCAACCTACCTGCACGGCACCCGCATTGGCGTGGTGGTTGAGTTTGACGGTGAAGAAGTGGCTGCCAAGGACGTTGCCATGCACGTGGCCGCTATGAAGCCCGTTTCCTTGTCCGCTGCCGAAGTGCCCGCAGAATTGGTGGAACGTGAGCGTTCGGTGGCTGCAGCCAAAGCGGCCGAAGACGCGGCTGTGGCAACTGCCGCTGGCAAGCCCGTGCAATCCGCCGAAATCGTTGCCAAGCGCATCGAGGGTGGCGTGCAGAAGTACCTGAAGGAAGTGTCTTTGTTCAACCAGGCTTTCGTGAAGAACGACAAGCAAACCGTGGAACAAATGCTCAAGGCTGCCAACACTACCGTGAAGGGCTTCACCCTGTACGTGGTGGGCGAAGGCATTGAGAAGAAGGTTGACGACTTCGCAGCCGAAGTGGCCGCGCAAGTGGCTGCTGCCAAGCAGTCCGCTTAAATCCCCTCACCACCTTTCATCCAGCCGTTTAGGACGTACCCCATGCAGCAAGATAAGCCCGCATTCAAGAGAATTTTGTTGAAATTGTCTGGTGAGGCGCTGATGGGGGACGACCAGTTTGGTATCAACCGTGACACGATTGTGCGCATGGTGAACGAAGTGGCCGAGGTCACGCGTCTGGGTGTAGAGGTGGCCGTGGTGATTGGTGGCGGCAATATTTTCCGTGGCGTGGCGGGTGGCTCGGTCGGTATGGACCGGGCAACTGCGGACTACATGGGGATGCTGGCGACCGTCATGAATGCCCTGGCTTTGGGCGACACCATGAACAAGGCAGGCCTGACCGCGCGCGTCATGTCCGCCATTGGTATTGAGCAGGTGGTGGAACCTTATGTTCGCCCGAAAGCTTTGCAGTATCTGGAAGAAGGTAAGGTCGTTATTTTTGCGGCCGGAACGGGCAATCCGTTTTTCACTACCGACACGGCCGCAGCATTGCGCGGTGCCGAAATTGGTGCCCAAATGGTGCTCAAGGCAACCAAGGTGGATGGTGTTTACACAGCCGATCCCAAAAAGGATCCCAACGCTGTGCGCTATGCCAACATCACCTTTGACGAGGCGATGTCGCAGAATTTAGGAATCATGGACGCCACAGCATTTGCGCTGTGCCGCGACCAGAAGTTGCCCATCAAGGTGTTCTCGATCTTCAAGCATGGCGCCTTGAAGCGGGTGGTGATGGGCGAGGACGAAGGCACGCTGGTTCACGTATAAAGCCGGTATTGCTATGGATGGGTTGCCCCTAGGGCGGAGGAAATAGAGATGGCGATTGCGGAAATCAAAAAGACGCTCGAAAGCAAGATGGACCACTCCATCGAGTCGTTCAAACACAACCTCACCAAGATTCGTACCGGGCGTGCCAATCCGGCGCTGCTGGATACGGTGCATGTCGATTACTACGGCTCCATGGTGCCGCTGAGCCAGGTCGCCAACCTTTCCCTGATCGATGCCCGCACCATCGGCATCCAGCCCTGGGAAAAGGGCATGGGTGCCAAGATTGAGAAGGCCATTCGCGAAAGCGATCTGGGGCTGAACCCCGCGAGCTTGGGCGATCTGATTCGCGTACCGATGCCGGCCATGACCGAAGAGCGTCGCAAAGAATTGACCAAAGTGGTGCGGGGCGAAGGCGAGGGTGCCAAGGTGGCGATTCGCAATATTCGCCGCGACGCCAATGACGCCGTCAAGAAACTGGTCAAGGATAAACTGGCTTCCGAGGACGATCAGAAACGCTCCGAAGCCGACATTCAAAAAATCACCGACAAGCACATCGCAGAAGTAGACCGTCTGGTCGCTGCCAAAGAACAGGACATCATGGCCGTTTAAGGCCAAGGTTCCTGTTTCTTTCAGGCCATGACTGCCCCCTCGGTACCCAAGCACATTGCCATCGTGATGGATGGCAATGGCCGCTGGGCCTCCAAGCGCTTCTTGCCACGCATTGCAGGGCACAAGCAGGGCGTTGATGTGCTGAAGCGCACCGCGCGTGCCTGTGCGCAACGCGGTGTTGAAGTGTTGACCGTCTTTGCTTTTTCATCTGAAAACTGGCGTCGCCCCGCCGAAGAAGTGTCGGCCCTGATGGACATTTTGGTGGTGGCCCTTTCGCGCGAGGTGAATCAGCTCAAGAAAGAGGGCGTGAAGCTGCAATTTATTGGCGCCCGCGAAGGCCTGTCCGAGCGGGTCCGCAAGAGCTTGCAAGACGCCGAAGCCGAGACCGCCCACAACGACTCCTTGACCCTGAACGTCTGCTTCAACTATGGCGGGCGTTGGGACGTCGTGCATGCTGCGCAGGCACTGGCCGCAACGGGTGAGGCGATCACCGAAGAATCTCTGTCGCGCAAGCTCTCCACGTTTACCTCGGGTGACCCCGACCTCATCATCCGCACCGGCGGAGAAATGCGCCTCAGTAATTTTCTGCTGTGGCAAGCGGCTTACAGTGAACTCTATTTCAGCGCCACCCTGTGGCCGGAGTTTGGTGAGGCGGATCTCGATGCCGCCATTCAGGCCTATGCCTCGCGTGAGCGCCGCTTCGGCATGACCTCCGAGCAACTTCCACAATCCGGCAGCGCGGCCTGACCGCCTGAATTCATGCTCAAGCAACGCATCTTGACCGCCTTGGTATTGCTGGCCATTTTGTTGCCGGCAACCTTCCATGCGTCGCCGTTTCCCTTCGGAATCGTGACCCTGGTTCTGCTGGCCTGTGCCGCGTGGGAATGGGCAAGGCTTAATGCGCTGGGTTCGGTTGCCTCGCTGGTAGCCGGCGCAGTCTGTGCGGGCGCTTGTGCATCCGCCTGGGCCTTGGGCGTGCCCGAGATGCATCTGGGCACGCTGTGGATTGCTGTGGGTGCCTTCTGGGTGCTGGCCAGTGCATGGGTTTTGCGCGGTGGTGCACAGGCTTGGCAGTCCGTTCCGCGACTTTTCCGTTTGGTGGGCGGGGTCTTCCTTTTGTGGGCGGCCTGGGTCGCCATCGTGCAGGCGCGCAGTATCGGCACCAATTTCATGATGTCGGTTCTGGTTCTGGTCTGGACCGCTGATATTGGTGCCTACTTTGCCGGGCGTGCATTGGGCGGACGTTTTTTTGCCAACAAGTTGGCACCCACCGTCAGCCCAGGCAAAACCTGGGAGGGCGTTTGTGGTGGAGCCACGGCGGTGCTTTTGGTCGCTTGCGTCTGGATCTTTGCCGATGCCCGCAATGGCGCGGCGGCCGTCAGCCTCTACACCCGCCTCTGGTCGCAAGGGCTGGTGGTGTTTCTGGTTGGGCTGGCCTTTTTGACCTGCATGAGTGTGGTGGGGGATCTGGTGGAGTCCTTGTTCAAGCGCTCTGCCGGCGTAAAGGACAGTAGCAATTTGCTGCCGGGACATGGCGGTGTGCTGGACCGCGTGGATGCGTTGTTGCCCACGCTTCCTTTGGCCATGATGTGGGTGAGCGGGGTGTTGTCATGATTTCGAATGTGGTCATTCTGGGTTCAACCGGTTCGATTGGCGTCAACACACTGGATGTCATGCGTATGCATCCGGAGCGTTACCGCGCTTTTGCGCTGACCGCCTCTACCAACGTCAAGGTGTTGTTTGAGCAGTGCCAGACCTTCCAACCGCAATTTGCGGTGATGGCGGATCCGGCCAGCGCCAGCGAGTTGCAACAACGGTGTGCCTCTGCTGGCTTGAAAGTTCAGGTGCTGTCGGGCGCCAAGGCCATTGCTGACATTGCAGCCCACCCGGATGCGCAGGTGGTGATGGCGGCCATTGTCGGAGCGGCCGGCCTGGCACCTTGCATGGAAGCGGCCCGCACCGGCAAGCGCCTGCTGTTGGCCAATAAGGAAGCATTGGTGGTGGGCGGCCAACTGTTTATGCAGGCGGTCCGTGAAGGCGGCGCCACCTTGCTGCCGATCGACAGTGAACATTCCGCCGTGTTCCAGTCCTTGCCCGACGACCCTTCCACCTGGCATGCCATGGTGGACAAGATCATCCTGACCGCGTCAGGCGGCCCCTTCAGGACCCGCGCGCCCGAAACTTTGAACACCGTAACGCCGCAACAGGCCTGCGCCCATCCCAACTGGGTCATGGGGCGCAAGATTTCGGTGGACTCGGCCACCATGATGAACAAGGCGCTGGAGGTGATTGAGGCCCGCTACCTGTTTGGCATGGAGCCAGATCAGATTGACGTGGTGATTCATCCCCAGAGCGTGATTCACTCCATGGTGCAATTCGTCGACAACTCGGTGGTTGCCCAACTGGGGACGCCCGACATGCGCGGCCCCATTGCCTACGGCCTGTCCTGGCCCCAGCGGATTCGCAGTGGTGCAGCGGCACTGGACTTTACCCAGATGGCGGCCCTGACTTTTGAGCCCTTCTCTTCGAATGACCACATGCGTCGCTACCCGGGCCTTCAATTGGCGTGGCAGGTGCTGAAGGGACCTGAGGGTTCTCCAGCCGTTTTGAACGCGGCCAATGAGGTGGCCGTGGACGCCTTTCTGAATGAGCGCATTCGCTTTGACGAAATTCACGCGGTCAATCTGGAAACCTTGGATCAAGTCCGCTTTGAACGGCCCGATAGCCTGGAAGCCTTGATTGCCCTGGACCAGCAGTCCCGTGCGGTGGCCCAGGCGGTGGTGCAACGCCTGCGCGGCTAACTACCAGATTCCATGTTGCTGACGCTCGTTGCGTTCGTCGTGGCCATAGCGCTGCTGGTGGCGGTGCATGAATGGGGGCACTTCGCAATGGCGCGCCTGTGTGGCGTCAAGGTGCTGAAATTCTCCATTGGTTTTGGCCCGCGCGTGGGCGGGTGGACCTCCGCCACCACCGGGACTGAGTACCAGATTGCCGCCTTACCTCTTGGGGGCTTTGTCAAAATGCTCGATGAACGCGAGGGTAGCGTTCCTCCCGAAGAATTGAGCCAGGCCTTCAATCGCCAACCCCTGAAAAGCCGCGCAGCGATTGTTGCGGCCGGCCCTTTGGCCAATCTGGTGCTGGCGGTAATGCTGTACACCCTCGTGAACTGGATGGGCGTTACTGAGCCGCAAGCCATCGTGTCGCGGCCCGTCAGCGGGTCGATTGCCGAGAAGAGCGGGTTTGTGGGGGGCGAGCGCATCTTGCGCGCAGGCTTCGAAGGTGAGGGCACCGACGAAGTGCGTTCTTTTGAAGACTTTCGTTGGTGGTTAACCCGTGCTGCGCTGGGCTCCGAACGCTTGCAACTGGAATATCGCGCGGCCGGTGAAACTGGTGCGCGTTCGGTGGTCTTGCCGCTGGACCAACTCGATGTCTCCCACGCTGATGCCACACTGTTTCAAAGCATCGGATTTATTGCACCCTTGTCTCCGGCGCGGGTAGGTGACATTACGCCGGCCAGCCCGGCCGAGGCTGCGGGCCTGCAACCGGGTGACCTGGTGCTGCAACTGGACGGTACATCCATCGCGGATGGAGCCCAGTTGCGCGACCTGATCCGCAAGTCCGGCGTTAGCACCCTGCCAAGCGAGCAGCGATGGCTGCTTGAGCGCGGAGGAAACAGGATCACGCTCCTGATTACGCCCCGGCAGGAACGCCAGGATGGACAAACCTTCGGGCGCGTGGGCGCCATGATTGGTGCCGCGCCCGAAACGCTTTCGGTGCGTTATGGATTTTGGGGAGGCATTCAGAAGGCGGGCGTGAAGACCTGGGAGGTTTCGGCCCTGACGCTACGGATGATGGCGCAGATTGTCACGGGCGTGTCTTCGGTGCGCAACCTGAGCGGCCCAATTACGATTGCCGATTACGCTGGCAAATCGGCTGCGATGGGCATCGAGCAATTTCTGGTTTTCCTGGCCCTGATCAGCATCAGCCTGGGGGTGTTGAACCTGCTGCCACTGCCGGTTTTGGACGGTGGACACCTGATGTATTATGGTTGGGAAGGCCTCACCGGGCGCGCGGTGTCCGAGGCTTGGTTGTCCGGCTTGCAACGCGTCGGGCTGGTGGTCTTGCTTGCGATGATGTCCGTCGCCCTGTTCAATGACCTGTCCCGACTTCTTTCCTGAGCCATTTGTTCGTGTTGTTCCAACCCCGACTACTTAACATGCGTTTGAATTCGATTTTTGTGCTGCGTACGGTGGCAGCGGTTGCCGCAGGTGTGATTGCCCAGGCAGCCTTGGCGTTGGATCCCTTCCCGGTGCGCGATATTCGTATTGAAGGCCTGCAGCGCGTGGAGGCAGGAACCGTTTTTGCATCCATTCCGGTGCGGGTGGGGGACACCTACAGCGACGAAAAGGCTGCGGCCTCGATTCGTGCCCTGTTTGCGCTGGGTCTGTTCAAGGACGTGCGCATTGACGCCCGCGACGGCGTGCTGGTGGTGGTGGTCGAAGAACGCCCCACCATTGCGGACGTCGATTTTTCCGGCACCAAAGAGTTTGACAAAGACGTATTGAAAAAGGCGCTGCGTGAAGTGGGCCTGGCCGATGGCCGCCCCTATGACAAAGCGTTGGTGGATCGTGCCGAGCAGGAGCTCAAACGGCAATACATCAGCCGTAGCATGTACGCCACCGAAGTGGTGACCACGGTGACGCCTACCGATCGCAATCGGGTTAATCTGAGCTTTGCCGTTAGCGAAGGCGACACGGCAAAAATCAAGGAAATCCGGATCGTTGGGACCAGTGCTTTTTCCGAATCCAAGTTGCTCGATTTGTTTGATCAGGACACAGGCACCTGGTTGTCCTGGTACACCAAGTCGAATCGCTATTCGCGTACCAAGCTCAATGCCGACATTGAGTCCCTGCGTTCCTTCTATTTGACCCAGGGCTACCTGGAGTTCAAGGTGGATTCAACCCAGGTTGCCATCAGCCCTGACAAACAGGGCATGAGCATCACCATCAATGTGACCGAGGGCGAGCGCTTTGTGGTGTCCAAGATCAAGATGGCGGGCAACTACCTGGGCAAAGAGGAAGAGTTTCAGTCCCTGATCACCATCAAGGCGGGTGAGGCCTATAACTCGGAACTGGTGGCACAAACCACCAAGGCGTTCAGCGACTATTACGGCAATTTTGGTTTTGCGTTTGGCCGTGCCGAAGCCAAGACCGAGATTGACCGGGCGACCAACCGCGTGGAGATCACACTGGTGGGTGACCCGTCTCGGCGCGCCTATGTCCGGCGCATCAATGTGGCCGGCAATGACCGAACCCGCGACGAAGTGATTCGCCGGGAGTTCCGGCAACTGGAGGCATCCTGGTACGACGGTGAGAAGATTCGTGCCTCGCGCAACCGGGTCGACCGCTTGGGCTACTTCAAGGAAGTCACGCTCGATACCCAGGAAGTACCGGGCACCCTGGACCAGGTGGACCTGACCGTCAACGTGCAGGAAAAACCCACGGGTAGTATCAGTTTGGGTGCCGGCGTCTCCAGTGCGGAAGGGCTAGGCCTCACCTTCGGTTTCCGCCAGGACAATGCGTTTGGTTCTGGCAGTTCGTTGGGCATCGAAGTCAATACCAGCAAGTACAACCGTACGCTGGTTTTCAACACGACCAATCCCTATTTCACCGAAGACGGCGTCTCGCGTTCCATTAATCTGGCGCAACGCACCTCCAAGCCCTATGTGGATTTGGATAGTTACTCCATTCAGACCACCGGAGCGAGCATTGTTTTCGGCGTGCCATTTACCGAGACCGACACGGTGGCTATGGGCATTGGCGTAGACCGCACGGAAATTATTCCGGGCACTTATTTGCCGGTGGTGTACCAGGACTTTGCGAACCAGTTTGGCTACGTCACCACGTCGCTGCCATTGACAACCGGCTGGTCGCGCAACACGACCGATAGCGGCCTGGTGCCCAGTACCGGTCGGATTGTGAATTTGAGCGGTGAGTGGAGCGTAGCGGGCGATCTGCACTATGTGCGCGGAACGGCCCAAATTCAGCAGTATTTCCCCTTGTCCAAGAAAACTACGCTGGCGTTGAACGGTGAACTTTCCCTGGGCGCGGGCACCGATGGACTCGCTTACCCGGTCTTCAAGAACTACACGTCCGGCGGTCTGGGCAACCGGGGCTTGGGAACGGTGCGCGGCTTTGAGCCTGGCAGTTTGACCACGCCAACCCAGCGCGCAGCGCTATTGGCTTCTGGCGCTGCCTCCAGCACGACCGCTACCGGCGGTACCAAACGGTTGACCTTGAATGCCGAGGTTCTGTCCCCGTTTCCTGGTGGCGGCAACGACCGCACGCTGCGCTGGTTTGGTTTCATGGACGTGGGCAGCGTGTATGGCGCGGATGAATCCATTCAACTCGACTCGATGCGCGCCTCGGTGGGTGTCGGCGTCAGTTGGATCTCCCCGGTCGGCCCCTTGCGCCTGGCATTTGCCAAGCCGGTGCGGCAGTTTGATGGGGATAAAATACAGACCATGGCTTTTCAAATTGGAACCTCCTTCTAATGAAGACACTTAAAACAATCTTGGCCTCGGGCCTTGTGTGTATGACTCTGGTGGCAGGGGCCCAGGCGCAGGAATCGCGTGTGGCTTTTATCAACTCACAGCGGATCACCAGTGAGTCAGGCCCGGCCAAGGCCGCTACGGCCAAGTTGGAAGCGGAGTTTTCCAAGCGCCAGAAAGAATTGGCCGATCTGCAAAGTTCGCTGAAGTCTTTTAGCGAAAAGTTTGAGCGCGACGCGCCCACTCTGACCGAAAGCCAGCGCGTGGCCAAGCAAAAAGAATTTGCCGATCAAAATCGCGACTTCCAGCGCAAAAAGCGGGAGTTTGACGAAGATCTGAACGGCCGCCGCAACGAAGAGTTGCAGCAGGTCTATGACAAGGCCACCAAGGCCATCAAGCAACTGGCTGAAACCGAGAAGTACGATTTGGTGGTGCAAGAGGCTGTCTTTTTCAACCCCAAGATTGACATCACCGACAAGGTCATCAAGATCCTGAACGCGGGTGCCAAGTAAGCCCCTACACGGCGCGTGCTGACCTGTGCAACTGTCGCTGGCTGATATCGTCGATGCCCTTGGAGGGGACTTAACCGGCGACCGTGCATTGCCCGTCAAGGGACTGGCTCCCCTGGAGTCTGCGCAGGCAGCCGACATTGCGTTCCTGAGCAATCCAAAATACCAGTCGCAATTGAAGGCAACGCAAGCGGGTTGCGTCATCGTTGCACCAGCGATGCAGGCTTACGCACCGGTCGGCCTGAATCTCATTGTTACGCCCAATCCCTACCTGTATTACGCGCGATTGACCCAACTTTGGCGTAGCAGAGTGCGTCCTGCTGCAGTCGTGGGCGTGCACCCAAGTGCGGTGGTGGATGTCACTGCCGAGGTGGACCCGACCGCAACGATCGGCCCCCTTTGCGTGGTGGAGCGGGGCGCCCGCATCGGTGCCCACACCGTGTTGAAGTCTCGCGTGACGGTGGGTGAAGATTGCCAGATTGGTGCACGGTGCATCCTGCATGCGGGTGTAGTCATCGGCGCCGATGGCTTTGGCTTTGCGCCAAACGGGCAGCGCTGGGAGAAAATTGAACAGCTCGGTGCTGTGCGGATCGGTGACGATGTGGAGATCGGTGCCAACACCTGTATCGACCGTGGCGCCCTGAACGACACCGTCATTGAAGATGGCGTCAAACTCGACAACCTGATTCAGATTGGCCACAACGTGCGGGTAGGGCGCAACACTGCCATGGCAGGTTGCGTGGGGGTTGCCGGCAGCGCCACGATTGGTCCGCAGTGCACGATTGGCGGCGGCGCCGTGGTGTTGGGGCACCTGACGTTGGCCGAGGGCGTGCATATTTCGGCTGCCACCGTGGTTACCAAATCGATCAGTAAGCCGGGCCAGTACACCGGCGTTTTTCCGCTGGACGAAAACGCTTCCTGGGAGCGCAATGCCGCAACGCTCAAGCAGTTGCATAGCTTGCGCGATCGCATCAAAACTTTAGAGAAAGAAAATAAACCATGATGGACATTCACAAAATTCTCAAACAGCTGCCACATCGCTACCCGTTCCTGTTGGTGGACCGGGTGCTGGAAATTGAAAAGGGCAAATCCATCAAGGCCCTGAAGAACGTCACCATGAATGAGCCCTTCTTTGAGGGGCATTTTCCGCACCGCCCGGTCATGCCGGGTGTGCTGATGTTGGAGGCCCTGGCGCAGGCCGCTGCGTTGCTGGCTTTCGATGCCATGAACACTTCGCCCACCGACGACATGGTGTATTACTTCGCTGGCATCGACGGTGCCCGCTTTAAGCGTCCGGTGGAGCCGGGTGACCAACTGATTCTGGAAGTGGAAATGCTGCGCATGAAAGCCGGTATTTTCAAGTTCAAGGCGGCGGCAAAAGTCGACGGCGAGCTGGCGGTAGAAGCCGAATTGACCTGCGCAATGCGCGCCATTGGCTAAGGCGGTGGACGTGAGCGCGATTCACCCAACGGCCGTGGTCGACCCGCAGGCCGAGCTCGACAGTTCGGTCACGGTCGGGCCATACACCGTCATTGGCCCCCATGTGCGCATTGGTGCTGGCACCACGGTCGGGCCCCACTGCGTCATTGAAGGACACACCACCATCGGGCGTGACAACCGGATTTTCCAGTTCAGTTCCCTCGGAGCGATTCCGCAAGACAAGAAGTATGCGGGCGAGCCCTGTGAGTTGGTCATTGGCGACCGCAACACCATTCGCGAGTTTTGCACCTTCAACATTGGCTCGCCGGGCGACATTGGTGTGACCAGATTGGGCGACGACAACTGGATCATGGCCTACGTGCACTTGGCCCATGACTGCCAGGTGGGCAATCACACGATTTTCGCCAACAACTCCCAGTTGGCCGGGCATGTGCATGTGGGCGACTGGGCCATCCTGGGCGGCTTTACCGTGGCCCACCAGTTTGTTCGCATTGGTGCGCACAGCATGACGGCGATGTGCGCCTTGTTGTTTGCCGATTTGCCGCCGTTTGTGATGTGCCAGGGGCAGCCCGCATCGGCTCGCTCCATGAACTTCGAAGGCCTGCGCCGCCGAGGTTTCACACCAGAGCGCATTTCGGCCGTAAAGGCCATGCACAAAGCCTTGTACCGGGACGATCTGACGCTGGAGCAGGCCAAGTTGCGCATCAGTGAACTGTCCGATGACACGCCCGAAGCCGCTGTAGACGTGGACATGATGCTGTCCTTCCTGGAGCAGACCACGCCGCAGCGCGGCATTGTGCGCTAGGCCGGTCGATGGCTGGCGACACCCGATTGGGCGCAGCGGCACCCTCGGTTGCCATGGTCGCCGGCGAAGTGTCCGGTGATCTGCTGGCAGGCTTGCTGTTAGGTGGCCTGAAGGCGCGCTGGCCCGAACTGAAGGCGGCCGGCATTGGCGGGCCGCACATGCAGCGGCAGGGCTTTGAGGCCTGGTGGCCGCATACCAAGCTGGCAGTGCATGGTTTCAATTGGGAATTGCTGCGCCGCTACCGGGAAATTGTGGGCATTCGTGACCAGTTGCGGGAGCGACTACTCAAAGAACGGCCGGATATTTTCATTGGCACCGACGCACCGGACTTCAACTTCAATCTGGAAGCGGACTTGCGGGCGGCGGGCATCAAGACGGTGCACTTTGTGTGCCCTTCGGTTTGGGCCTGGCGACCGGAGCGCATGGAAAAAATCCGCCGCAGCGCCGACCATGTGTTGTGCATCTTTCCGTTTGAGCCAGCGCTGCTTGCGCGCAATGGCATAGCTGCGACCTATGTCGGGCACCCCTTGGCCAACGTCATTCCGATGCGACCAGATAGGACTGCCGCCCGGGCCCAGTTGGGCGTGGCGGATGGTGTGCCGCTGGTTGCCTTGTTGCCCGGCAGCCGACGTTCTGAGATCAGCCATCTGGCCGAACGCTTTTTGCGGGCCGCGTCGATCTTGAGGCAATCTCGCCCCGAGACACGGTTTGTGTTGCCGGCGGTGCCCGGTTTTCGCGAAATCATTGACGCGTTGGTGCGCAAGTTGGGCCTGACCGACTGTGTCACCGTCCTGAACGGTCAGTCGCATGCGGCCTTGGCGGCCTGCGATGTCACCCTGATTGCCAGTGGCACGGCTACCCTCGAAGCCGCTCTGTTCAAGCGGCCGATGGTGATTGCGTACCACCAGAGTTGGCTTTCGTGGGAAATCATGCGACGCAAGCGCCTGCAACCCTGGGTGGGCCTGCCCAACATCCTGTGCGAAGAGTTTGTCGTGCCCGAGTTGCTGCAAGATGCCGCGACACCCGAAGCGCTGGCGCACGAAACGCTGGAGTGGCTGAAAGCGGCTGAGCAGCAAACGCCCAGGCTCCAATCGCTGCTGACCAAATTTGAAACACTGCATGCCGAACTGCAGCGCGACACCGCGACAATAGCCACCGATGCGATCGAAAAAGTACTCCAAAACTGAGCCCTCCATGGCCCGGCAGGCTGCGTTTAGTTGGGATATCACCGGCTTGATCGCAGGCGTTGACGAAGCTGGGCGGGGTCCATTGGCCGGCCCGGTGGTGGCGGCGGCAGTCATCTTGGATGATCAGAATCCGATTGTCGGTCTCAACGATTCCAAGAAACTCACCGCGCTGCGCCGCGAAAAGCTGTACGACGAAATCCGCGCCAAGGCCCTGTGTTGCTCGGTTGCACAGGCCAGCGTCGAGGAAATTGACCAGCTCAACATTTTGCAAGCCACCCTGCTGGCCATGCGCCGGGCGGTGGAGGGCTTGCGCCTGAAGCCCGCCAAGGTGCTGGTGGATGGCAACCGGCTGCCGGTGCTGGACGTGCTGGCCGAGGCGATCGTGCAGGGGGATGCCACCATTCCTGCCATTTCGGCGGCCTCCATCCTGGCCAAGGTCACGCGGGACCGCTGGTGCGCAGAGCTGGATCAGCGTTTCCCCGAATACGGCTTTGCCGGCCACAAGGGCTACGGCACGGCCGAACACCTGGCCGCCTTGCGCATGCACGGCGCCTGCCCAGAGCACCGCAAGACTTTTGCCCCGGTTGCGCAGGTTTTGGATCAGTAAAAAGTCACACATGAGCGACCCCCTACTCGTCAGTTCGCGCGACAACCCGCTGGTCAAGGAGTTGCGCAAGCTCTCCCAAGACAACACCGCCTATCGCAAGGCCGGACGCTTCTGGATCGAGGGCGACCATTTGTGCAGCGCGGCTTTGCAGCGCGGCGTGTTGCCCGCCGTGGCGGTATACGCCGAGTCCTTTTGGGCAAATGCGCGAGGACCCTTGGCTGACGTCGCGTGCAAGCGGGTGGTGGTGCCGGATGCCCTGTTTCGCGACATTAGCGGCCTGGAGTCGCAGGCCCACATCGGTTTCGTATTGAACTTGCCGGATGAGCAGGGCTTCGACACGCAGGCCGCCACCGTCATCCTGGACCGCGTGCAAGACGCCGGCAATGTGGGCTCGATTTTGCGCAGCGCCGGGGCATTTGGCTTCAAGCAGGTCTTGGCCATCAAAGGAACAGCGGCCCTGTGGAGCCCCAAGGTCGTGCGGGCCGGCATGGGAGCCCACTTCGGTTTGCGCTTGGTGGAGGGTCTGGACGCTACTTCACTGGAAGCACTGCAGGTTCCGCTGGTTGTCACCAGTTCGCACCAGGGCGCCCTGATTCAAGAACTGAAACTTCCCCAACCCTGTGCGTGGGTCATGGGTCACGAAGGGCAGGGTGTAGGTCCCGCGTTGATGTCGCGGGCTTCGGTTTTTGCCCGCATCGGTCAACCAGGGGGCGAGGAATCGCTGAACGTGGCAGCCGCAGCGGCCATTTGTCTGCACTTCAGTTCTTTGGGTTCCCGCTGATTTTTTGACTTCCCTTCGATTGGCTCCGTTGGTTGACGGCGCTTAGGGGCCCGGCCTTCATGCGGGGTACCGCAAAATCAGGCCAAACCCCTAAGCGCCGTCAACCAACTGCCGTGTTGACTGGGCCCAAGACATTCATCCGTGTTTACCAACTCTCTGTCGGTGTTTCGGGTGTGGGGCTTGCGTCCGATTTTGCGGTACCCCGCATGAGGACGTAAGCCCCACACCCGAAACGCAGAAGGCGAGGAAAGTCCTGCAGACACCAACCAACTAACCTGCATGAGTTACAAGCCAGTGTCAAAATAGCAGGGGGCAACGGCGGGTTATTACCTACCCTCCGCTATAATCAGTGGCTTTCCAGAAAACAGCTGTCCCAAGCGCAACTCTGAAACTTCCCCTCTCAAAAGCATCCGCTCAAGAGCCCCTCTGAGCGCGTTTGGGCCTAACCGTAACCCATTCGGAGTCACCAGTGCTTTTGTCACTCAAGGGAACCTTCCCACCCGCCATCTTGGCGCTTGCAGACGGCACGGTCTATGTTGGTAATTCCATCGGAGCCGCCGGCTCCACCGTCGGCGAAGTCGTGTTCAACACGTCCATGACCGGCTACCAGGAAATCCTCACGGACCCGAGCTACTGCCAGCAAATCGTCACGCTCACCTATCCCCACATTGGCAACTACGGCGTCAATGGCGAGGACATCGAGTCCGGCAAAGTGCAGGCCGCTGGCCTGATCATCAAAGACTTACCGCAAATTGCCTCCAACTTCCGTAGCGACCGCAGCCTGAGCGAATACCTGGTTGCCGAGAACACGGTGGCCATTGCCAATATCGACACCCGCCAACTGACCCGCCAATTGCGCACACAAGGCGCACAAAACGGCTGCATCCTGGCGCTGGCCATGGGAGAAAAAGTCACTGCTGCGGTGGTGGAGCGTGCCGTCGCTGCGGCCAAGGCCGCTCCCAACATGTCCGGCCTGGACTTGGCCAAGGTGGTCAGCAGCGCTACTTCTTACGACTGGACGGAGTCCGAGTGGAAGTTGGGCCAAGGCTATGGCCAGCAGACCGCAGGCAAGTTCCATGTTGTGGCTTATGACTTTGGTGTGAAGAAAAACATTCTGCGCATGCTGGCGGAACGCGGTTGCAAAGTCACCGTGGTGCCCGCACAGACTCCTGCTGCTGAAGTGCTCAAGCACCAGCCTGACGGCATTTTCCTGAGCAACGGTCCCGGTGACCCACAGCCTTGCGACTACGCCATTGCCGCCGCCAAGGAATTGATCGAAACCGGCATCCCGACTTTTGGCATTTGCCTGGGTCACCAGATCATGGCGCTGGCTTCTGGTGCCAAGACCTTCAAGATGAAGTTCGGCCACCACGGAGCCAACCATCCGGTGAAGGATCTGGACAGCGGTCGCGTCTCGATTACCAGCCAGAACCACGGTTTCGCGGTGGACGAAAAGACGCTGCCAGCCACGATGCGTGCCACCCACATCAGCCTGTTTGACAACACGCTGCAAGGGCTGGAGCGCACCGACAAGCCCGCCTTCTGCTTCCAGGGCCATCCGGAAGCCTCGCCCGGTCCGCAAGACATTGGCTACCTGTTTGACCGCTTCGTCGGTTTGATGGAGAAGCGCGCGTGAGTTTTTACGGGGTTACCGATCTCTGGACCTATGTAGTGGGGGCCATTGGCATCATTTTGTTGCCAGGTCCGAACTCGCTGTATGTCCTGTCGGTGGCCACGGCGCGCGGCGTCAAGGCGGGTTACCAGGGCGCCTTTGGCGTGTTTGTGGGTGACACGATCTTGTTGCTGTTGACGGCCTTGGGAGCGGCCAGCCTGCTGCGCTCCAACCCCGGTTTGTTTTTGGTGGTCAAGTACCTTGGAGCAGCCTACCTTTCCTGGGTGGGCTTGAATCTGATCTGGGCTGCCATTCAGAAGTGGAACAGCAATTCCGCTGACGTGGCCGCTACGCCTGAGGCACCAGCCAATTTGCAGCACCCGTTCAAACGGGCTTTGGTCATCAGCCTGCTGAACCCCAAGGCTATTTTGTTCTTGCTGTCGTTCTTCGTGCAGTTCATTGATCCCACGTTTGAAACGCCCGCCGTGCCTTTTCTGATCCTGAGCACCATCATCATGGTGTTCAGTGCACTCTATCTTTCTGCACTCATCTTCTTGGGGGCGCGTTTAGCCCAGGCTTTTCGTGCCCGCAAACGCCTGACCGCCAGCCTCTCCAGCTCCGTAGGTGGCTTGTTTCTTTGGTTTGGAACCAAATTAGCCACCGCAAGTCTGAACTAGTTAACGCTCGATAAAAAAATGCCAAAACGTACTGATATCAAAAGCATCCTCATCATCGGCGCCGGCCCCATCATCATTGGCCAGGCCTGCGAGTTCGACTACTCCGGCGTGCAAGCCTGCAAGGCCCTGCGCGAAGAGGGCTACAAGGTCATCCTGATCAACAGCAACCCGGCCACGATCATGACGGACCCGGCCACGGCCGACGTGACCTATATCGAGCCCATCACCTGGCAAACCGTCGAGAAGATCATCGCCAAGGAGCGTCCCGACGCCATCCTGCCGACCATGGGCGGCCAGACCGCGTTGAACTGCGCTTTGGACCTGTGGCACAACGGCGTGCTGGACAAGTACAAGGTTGAACTGATTGGTGCTACGCCCGAGGCCATCGACAAGGCGGAAGACCGCCTGAAGTTCAAGGACGCCATGACCAAGATTGGTCTGGGTTCCGCCCGCTCCGGCATTGCGCACAGCATGGCTGAGGCCTGGGATGTGCAAAAGCAGGTTGGCTTCCCGACCGTCATTCGCCCCAGCTTTACCCTGGGTGGCACTGGTGGTGGCATTGCCTACAACTCGGAAGAATTCGAGACGATTTGCAAGCGTGGCCTCGAAGCGTCCCCCACCAACGAGCTGCTGATTGAAGAGTCGCTGCTGGGTTGGAAAGAGTACGAAATGGAAGTGGTGCGCGACAAGGCGGACAACTGCATCATCGTTTGCTCCATCGAAAACCTGGACCCCATGGGCGTGCACACCGGCGACTCGATTACCGTGGCCCCCGCGCAAACGCTGACCGACAAGGAATACCAGATTCTGCGTAACGCTTCGTTGGCTGTGCTGCGCGAAATTGGTGTGGATACGGGCGGCTCCAACGTGCAGTTTTCCATCAACCCGAAAGACGGGCGCATGGTGGTGATCGAGATGAACCCGCGTGTGTCGCGTTCTTCTGCGCTCGCGTCCAAGGCCACTGGCTTCCCCATCGCCAAGGTCGCTGCCAAGCTGGCCGTGGGCTTTACGCTGGATGAGTTGCGCAATGACATTACCGGCGGCGCGACTCCGGCGTCGTTCGAGCCCAGCATCGACTACGTGGTGACCAAGATCCCGCGTTTTGCGTTCGAGAAGTTCCCCACAGCCGACAGCCGCCTGACCACCCAGATGAAATCGGTGGGCGAGGTGATGGCCATGGGCCGCACCTTCCAGGAGTCGTTCCAGAAGGCCTTGCGCGGCCTGGAAGTCGGCGTGGACGGAATGAACGAGAAGACCCAGGACCGTGAAGTGCTGGAAAAGGAACTGGGCGAGCCCGGCCCCGAGCGCATCTGGTACGTGGGCGACGCCTTCGCCCAGGGCATGAGCGTGGACGAAGTGTTTGCGCTGACCAAGATCGACCGCTGGTTCCTGGTGCAGATCGAACAGATCGTGAAGATCGAACTGGAAATTGAGCGCTTGCCCCAACCGACGAGCGGTAGCACGCTGGACAAGATAGACGCCGCCACCCTGCGTAGCCTGAAGCAAAAGGGCTTCTCGGACCGCCGCCTGGCGCGCCAGTTCAAGACCACCGACAAGGCCGTGCGCGAAAAGCGCCGCGCCCTGGGCGTGCGCCCGGTCTATAAGCGCGTGGACACTTGCGCGGCCGAGTTCGCCACCAACACCGCCTACCTGTATTCCACCTACGAGGCCGACGGTGCCGAGTGCGAAGCGCAGCCGACAGACAAGAAAAAGATCATGGTGCTCGGCGGTGGCCCGAACCGCATCGGCCAGGGCATTGAGTTTGATTACTGCTGCGTGCATGCCGCGCTGGCCATGCGCGAAGACGGGTACGAGACCATCATGGTCAACTGCAACCCCGAAACGGTTTCTACCGACTACGACACGTCCGACCGTCTGTATTTCGAGCCGCTGACACTGGAAGATGTGTTGGAAATCGTGGACAAGGAAAAGCCGGTGGGCGTGATCGTGCAATACGGTGGTCAGACGCCGCTGAAACTTGCGCTCGACCTTGAAGCCAATGGCGTGCCCATCATTGGCACCACGCCCGACATGATCGATGCGGCGGAAGACCGCGAGCGCTTCCAGAAATTGCTGCACGAACTGAAACTGCGCCAGCCCCCCAACGCCACCGCCCGTACCGAGCCTGAGGCGCTGGAAAAGGCCGCTGCCCTGGGTTACCCGCTGGTGGTGCGCCCCAGCTATGTGCTGGGCGGCCGTGCGATGGAAATCGTGCACGAGCAGCGTGACCTGGAGCGCTACATGCGCGAGGCGGTCAAGGTCAGCAACGACTCTCCGGTGCTGTTGGACCGCTTCCTGAACGACGCCATTGAGTGCGATGTGGACTGCATCCGCGATGCGTCCGGTGCCACCTTCATTGGCGGTGTGATGGAACACATCGAGCAAGCCGGCGTGCACAGCGGCGACTCCGCCTGCTCGCTGCCGCCGTATTCCCTGTCCAAGGAAACTGTGGACGAACTCAAGCGCCAGTCGGCCGCCATGGCTGGCGCGCTGAACGTGGTGGGCCTGATGAACGTGCAGTTTGCGATTCAGAACGTGGATGGCAAGGACGTCATCTACGTGCTGGAAGTGAACCCCCGTGCCAGCCGCACCGTGCCCTACGTCTCCAAGGCCACCGGCATCCAGTTGGCCAAAGTGGCCGCGCGCTGCATGGCCGGCCAGACGCTGGCCAGCCAGGGAATCGGCAAGGAAGTCACGCCGCCGTATTTCAGCGTGAAAGAGGCTGTGTTTCCGTTCGTGAAGTTCCCGGGCGTGGACACCATCCTGGGCCCGGAAATGAAATCGACCGGCGAAGTCATGGGCGTTGGCAAGACCTTCGGCGAAGCCTTTGTGAAGTCCCAATTGGGCGCAGGCGCCAAGCTGCCGCGTGGCGGCAAGGCGTTTATCTCGGTCAAGCAAAGCGACAAGCCGCGCGCCGTGGAAGTGGCACGCGCACTGGTGGCCTTGGGCTTTGAAGTGGTCGCCACCAAGGGCACCGCGTCGACCATCAACGCGGCGGGCGTTCCTTGCGGCGTGGTTAACAAGGTCACCGAAGGCCGTCCGCACATCGTGGACATGATCAAGAACAACGAGATCAGCATGGTGATCAACACCGTGGAAGAGCGCCGCAACGCGATTGTGGATTCGCGCCACATCCGCACTTCGGCCTTGCTAGCCCGTGTCACCACCTACACCACCATTGCCGGTGCGGAAGCTGCCGTGGAAGGCATGAAGTACCTGGATGACCTGAGCATCATCTCGGTTCAGGAAATGCACGCGCAACTGACGGCCTGAAGGGGCCATCAGTCGGCATAATTCGCCCTTCATTTTTAGATAAATCCATGGCAACCATCCCAATCACCAAGCGCGGCGCGGAAAACCTCAAGGCCGAGCTGCACAAACTCAAGACCGTGGAGCGCCCCTCCGTGATCAACGCGATTTCCGAAGCGCGCGCTCAAGGTGACTTGAGTGAAAACGCCGAGTACGAGGCGGCCAAGGAGCGCCAGGGTTTTGTGGAAGGCCGTATCCAGGAAATCGAAGGCAAGTTGTCGGCGGCCCAGATCATCGACCCTGCATCGCTGGATGCGGGCGGTCGCGTGGTGTTTGGTTCGACCGTGGAACTCGAAGACGAAGACACGGGCGACCGCGTCAAGTACCAGATCGTGGGCGAAGACGAAGCCGATTTGAAGCTGGGTCTCATCAATATCAGTTCGCCGATTGCACGCGCCTTGATT
The DNA here is from genome assembly GCA_936943465.1 of uncultured Rhodoferax sp. Taxonomy (GTDB): domain Bacteria; phylum Pseudomonadota; class Gammaproteobacteria; order Burkholderiales; family Burkholderiaceae_C; genus Allorhodoferax. The sequence goes on along the minus strand of CAKZJN010000233.1, from coordinate 772 downwards.
GGCAAGGAAGAAGGCGATACCGCCGTGGTGCAGGCACCGGGTGGTGAGCGCTCCTACGAAGTCGTCGCGGTTCACTACATTTGATGGCAATTTAATGGCATTCGAGCGCGGTTTGCGTGTGGCCCCGCTGTGGCTCGCCGCGGCCTGGGTTATGGGGCTGACCACTTTGGGCTTTTTTGTCGTGCCCATGTTGTTTGCCAACCTGCCATCGCCGGCCATTGCGGGTGGCATGGCAGCCAAATTGTTTGGCGTTCAAACCGGACTTTCGACGGCTTGCGCACTGCTACTGGTGGTCATCCTGCGTTCCGATAAGCACAACTTCCCGGCGGAGGTGGTTCCAACCGTGACGATGCTGGCATTGGCAGGTGCCTTGTTGGCGCTGCTGGTTGAGTTCGGGGTGTCGCCGCACATTGTGGCGAGGGACAACTTGAGGCTGTGGCACAGCCTGGGTAGCGCGATGTATTTTGCGCAGTGGCTGTGCGCGCTGCTGGCATTTGGCAAGCTTGCGAATGCCGCGGTGGCATCGCAAGTTGGTCACGGTAACGGCCAGGGTCAGGAAGACTGACTGCGTTTCTTGATGCTGACCTTGGGCTTGGGTTTGGCACGGCGAACGTTGCCTCCGGCGGTCAGTCGCTGATTGCCCAAGACACGCAGGGTTTTGACTTCAGGGCGTTGACCGGCGCGTTTGCTGTACTTCAGAACCTTGAAGTCGCGTGGTCCGGGCATGCGGTCTTCGTCGACCACCTTTTCTTTTTCGGGTTGTGGACGCCAC
>CAKZJN010000232.1 GCA_936943465.1 uncultured Rhodoferax sp. | reverse complement strand
CAGGTGCCCGCTGGCCCTGGCCCCAGACCTGGATGCTGGCCTGCGCTGCGGTGGTGCTGGCCGACCCCTGGGCCTTGTTGCAGGCCGGTTTCTGGTTGAGTTTTGTGGCGGTGGGCGTGCTGTTTGCCAGCGATGCGGGCGGTTTGGGCCACCGGCGGGAGGAAGGCGAGGGCGGGCTGCGCCGCACCGCTTCCGGCGTACTGGGCATGGCGCGCGAGCAGTGGGTGGTGACCGTGGCCCTGGCACCCTTGACGCTGCTGCTGTTCGGGCAACTCTCGGTGGTCGGTTTGCTGGCCAACGCGGTCGCCATTCCGGCGGTCACGCTGCTGATTACCCCGCTGGCGATGCTGGGCGTGCTGGTGCCGCCGCTGTGGGACGTGGCGGCTCTTTGCATTGCCGGGCTGATGCGGATTTTGCAGTGGCTCGCGGCTTGGCCCTGGGCCACGCTGTCGCTGCCTACGGCACCCTGGGGCTTTGCGGCAGCGGGCGTGCTGGGCGGTGCGCTGTTGGTGATGCGCCTGCCCTGGCCGCTGCGTCTGTTGGGCCTGCCCCTGTTGTGGCCGGTGCTAGGCTGGCAGGCGCCGGTGCCAGCGCACGGCACGTTTGAATTGCTGGCCGCCGATGTGGGGCAGGGAAACGCCGTGCTGGTGCGCACCGCAGCCCACGCCTTGCTGTACGACGCCGGGCCGCGCTACAGCCTGGAAAGTGACGCCGGCCACCGGGTGCTGTTGCCGCTGCTGCAGTCGCTGCACACCACGCTCGACACCGTGTTGCTGAGCCACCGCGACACCGACCACACCGGCGGTGCCGCTGCTGTGTTGGGCCAGCAAACCCAGGCGACATTGCTGAGTTCGATCGAGGCCAACAACCCGCTGCAAAGCCTGCGCCCGGCGCAACGCTGCAGCGCCGGCCAGCACTGGGAGTGGGACGGCGTGCGCTTTGACATCCTGCACCCACCAAGCGGCGATTACGCCACGGCGCACGCGCCCAATGCGCTGTCTTGTGTGCTGCGCATCGAGAGCGCAGGTACGCAGCCGCAGGTGGCCTTGTTGGCGGGGGATATTGAACGCCCGCAAGAGGACGCCCTCGTGGCAGCGGGGGCGCCCCTCAAGGCGGATTTGCTGCTGGTCCCGCACCACGGCAGCAAAACGTCGAGCAGCGAGGCTTTTCTGGATGCCGTGCGTCCGCGCCAGGCCTGGGTGCAGTCGGGGTACCGTAACCGTTACGGCCATCCGGCGGAAGTCGTCATGCAGCGCTATGCCGAACGCGGCATTGTGGTGCATGACTCGCCCCATTGCGGTGCAATGCAATGGAGTTCGGCCCCGCCAGGGCAGGTGCTCTGCACCCGGATGGAGCGGGGCCACTACTGGGCGCATCATGTGCCATAACGGTGCGTAAACACCCGGGCCATGGGTTTAGGATGTTGGTGCGAAGATTGCTTAAGTCAGCAATAGATTGAGTACAAGAGGTTCTATGCGGAAATTTGACGAGATGTATACCCAGCTTCCCTACGAGTTTTTCTCCAAGGGCGAGCAGATCAGGGACCATTACAAGATTTATGACGAGTGGCTGGCACGCCAACCCGGCGACATGATGGCCAAGCGCCGTGAAGAAGCCGAGATGATCTTCCGCCGCGTCGGCATCACCTTTGCCGTGTATGGCGAAAAAGACGAGAGCGGTGCCGGCACCGAGCGCCTGATTCCGTTTGACCTGATTCCCCGCATCATTCCGGCCCACGAATGGGCCAGCATGGAAAAGGGCCTGGTGCAGCGCGTCAACGCGCTGAATCGCTTTATTCACGACATTTACCACGACCAGGAAATCTTGAAGGCCGGCGTGGTGCCGCGCGACCAGATCGAGGGCAACGCCCAATTCCGACCCGAGATGGTGGGTGTCGATGTGCCGCACCAGATTTATTCGCACATCAGCGGCATTGACATCGTGCGCGCGCCCGATGCCAAGGGCAACGGTGAGTACTACGTGCTCGAAGACAACCTGCGGGTGCCCAGCGGCGTGAGTTACATGCTGGAAGACCGCAAGATGATGATGCGGCTGTTCCCCGACCTGTTCAGCGCGCACCGCGTGGCACCGGTCGCCCATTACCCGGACCTGTTGTTGGAAACCCTGCGCGCCAGCAGCCCTGAAACCACGGCCGAACCGACGGTGGTCGTGCTGACCCCCGGCATGTACAACAGCGCCTACTTCGAGCACGCCTTCCTGGCCCAGCAAATGGGTGTGGAACTGGTGGAAGGCCAGGACCTGTTTGTGAAAGACAAGTTTGTCTACATGCGCACCACGCGCGGCCCGCGCCGGGTGGACGTGATTTACCGCCGCGTCGACGACGACTTTTTGGACCCCACCGTGTTCCGTCCCACCTCCACGCTGGGCTGCGCCGGCCTGATCGACGCTTACCGCGCCGGCCACGTCACCATCTGCAACGCCGTGGGAACCGGCATTGCGGACGACAAGTCGATCTACCCCTACGTGCCCAAGATGATCGAGTTCTACCTGGGCGAAAAGCCCATCCTGAACAACGTGCCCACCTACATGTGCCGCAACAAGGACGACCTGGCCTACACGCTGGCCAACCTGAAAGACCTGGTGGTGAAAGAGGTGCACGGTGCCGGTGGCTACGGCATGCTGGTGGGCCCGGCCTCCACCACCGCCGAGATTGAAGATTTCCGCAAAGCCCTGCTGGCCAACCCCAGTGGCTACATCGCCCAGCCCACGCTGAGCCTGTCGAGCTGCCCCACGTTTGTGGAAAGCGGTATTGCACCGCGCCACATCGACCTGCGCCCCTATGTACTCAGCGGCAAGACGGTGCAGATGGTGCCCGGCGGCCTGACCCGCGTGGCCCTGAAAGAGGGCTCGCTCGTCGTCAATTCCTCCCAAGGCGGCGGAACCAAAGATACCTGGATATTGGAAGCTTGAACTATGTTGTCTAGAACCGCAGACCACCTTTTTTGGATGTCCCGCTACACCGAGCGGGCCGAGAACACCGCGCGCATGCTGGATGTGAATTACCAGACCTCGTTGCTGCCCCAGTCAGAGGCCGTGGCCCTTATGGGCTGGCAGGGGCTGCTGAGCATCAGCGAATTGACCGCCGCCTACACCAAGCAATACGGGACCGTGACCGCCCGCGACGTGATGGACTTCATGGTGAAGGACGAGAGCAATCCGTCCTCCATCATTTCCTGCCTGAGCGCCGCCCGTGAAAACGCCCGCGCCGTGCGCGGAACCCTGACCACCGAAGTCTGGGAAACGCAAAACCAGACCTGGCTTGAAGTCAAACGCATGATCAAGAGCGGTGAGTTCGAGGCCGATCCGTCGCAGTTTTTTGAATGGGTCAAGTTCCGTTCGCACCTGTCACGTGGTGTGACGGTGGGCACCATGCTGATGGACGAGGCCCTGCACTTCATGCGCATGGG
>CAKZJN010000231.1 GCA_936943465.1 uncultured Rhodoferax sp. | reverse complement strand
TCAAAGTGCAAAAACAGAGGCTCGGTGGGCGCGGCCTGCAGCCGGTCCAGAAAGAACTGAAGAATGCGCACCGAGGTTTCGACCTTGAGGTTGAAGGTGCGGTCCACAAACTTGAAATTGCGCGCACCGCGCCGGTAAAGCGCGTCGAGCTCGCCCAGAAAGTCGTCGAGCGCAAAGGCCCAGGCGGTTTTATCGAGTGCACTGAGGCAAAACGCACACTTGAACGGACAGCCACGCGAGGCCTCCACGTACAGCACACGCTGGGCCAGATCGGTCGCGCTGTACTGCGCGTAGGGCAGGTCAATTTCGGTGAGCGGCGGTTGCTCTCCGGCAATCACTTTCATGAGCGGCTGCGGGCCGTGGACCAGCGCACGGCACAGGCGCGGAAAGCTCACGTCGCCCCAGCCGGTAATCACAAAATCTGCCGCTTGCACGACCGGCTGGTGTTCCCACTCGTGGCTGACTTCGGGGCCGCCGAGCACCACCTTGATCTGCGGGCATTGCCGCTTGAGCAGGCGGATTACGGCAAGCGTCTGCTCCACATTCCAGATGTATACGCCGAACCCGACGATGCGCACCGGGGCGTCGCCCAAGTCGGCCAGCAAGGCGTTTACCACTTGTTGCGCGGGGCGGTGGATGGTGAATTCACGCAAGGTGGTGGCGTCCGCCAGATCGCCACCGCCGTGCCGCGCCATGTTGGCCATCAGGTAACGCAAACCCAGCGAGGCGTGGATGTACTTGGCGTTGAGGGTGGCGAGGACGATGCGGGCGGGCATGCCCGTATTATCAAAGCATGGCCTCCAAGCAACGCTCCAAACCTTCTGCCAAGGCGGTGGCTGCCGCCGAACCCCGGGCGCCCCGCAACACCACCGGCGACACCTTTTTCGGCTGGGACGGCGAAGTGCTGGTGGTCAACATTCTGGGCAAACCCGCCGCCAGCAAGGACGCCATCGGCAAGCCCAAAGGCACGCAGCTCAAGGTCAGTGTCACGGCAGCGCCCAAGGACGGCAAGGCCACCGACCACATGGTGCGATTTCTGGCGCCGCTGTTTGGCGTGGCGGTGGCCGACATCGAGGTGGTGTTCGGGCAGGAGAACGTGAACAAGCAGTTGCGCATTCGCGCCCCCAAAAAATTGCCGGCCGTCTTCACCGAAAAAACACCCGACGCCGCTTAGCGCGACAATTGGGGTTTGCGCAGCGGGCTCCGCTTGCGCTCAGACCTTTGGCCACCCGATGCACCTGTTCACGCACCTTCATGCTCTTTGAACGTTCAATATCCTCCCTAATCGCCGGGCTGACCCGGCGCGCTAGCGGCTTTGGCACGCCGCTGCTGGCAGTGGTTTTGTCGACGCTGCTGGCCGGCAGCCCCGCGCTGGCCCAATTTCCCAAGTCGGGCGCGGGTGGCGCCGCCACTTCTGCCGTAGTGCAAACCGAGCAGGTTCGCGCCGAACTGGTGGCCTTGGCGCCCGACGGCGTCGGGGTCGATAAGCCACTGTGGGTCGGCCTGCAAATCGCCCACCAGCCCGAATGGCACACCTATTGGAAAAATGCCGGCGATTCCGGGCTGCCCACACGCCTCGAATGGAAGCTTCCCGCAGGCATAACCGCCGGTGACATTGCCTGGCCCGCGCCGCAAAAAATCAATATCGGCAGCCTGTCCAACTACGGCTACGAGGGCACCGTGCTGCTGCCCGTGCCGCTGACAGTCAGCAAAACCTACGCGCCCGGTCCGGCCAGTTCGCTGGAAATCCAACTGGCCGCCTCGTGGCTGGTGTGCAAGCAGGAATGTGTGCCGCAAGACGGCAATTTCGTACTGCAAATTCCACTGCGCGGCTCCACCGCCCTGCACGCCGCCGACTTTGACAAGGCCCGCGCCGCGCAGCCGGTGGCGCTGGATGGCAAATCTGCGGTGCAGGTCGGCCCCGGCGGTTTGACCATCACCGTGCAGGGCCTGCCCGCCGCCTGGCAGGGCAAGAACATCAACGCCTTTATCGAGACGCCGGACATCATTGAAACCGCGCGTTCACCCTCTGCCGCCGACAAGAAGGCGCAAACCTGGAACAGCGACGGTAGCTGGACCGTTACGCTGCCGTACTCCAGCTTGCGCATGGAGTCACCGTCCACACTGGCCTTTGTATTGACGCTGGGCGCACAGGCCGTACGCACCGAAGCCAGCGTGCAAGGCACCTGGCCACCGCTGCCCTCCGGCGCCGTACCCACCGGCGCTCCCCAACTCACCGGCATCGTGCCAGCGCCTGCTGCTCCGGCCCCTGCCGACACCAGCCTGGGAACCTGGTCGCTAGCCCTGGCCGCCGCGCTACTGGGCGGCCTGATTCTCAACCTCATGCCTTGCGTGTTTCCGGTGCTGGCCATCAAGGTGCTGGGCTTTACCCGCGACCACCAAAGCCACCGCGCGCAGGGGCTGGCCTACACCGCCGGCGTGGTGCTGTCCTTTCTGGCGCTGGGTGGGCTGATGCTGGCGCTGCGCGCCGGTGGTGAACAACTGGGTTGGGGCTTTCAGTTGCAGTCGCCCGGGGTGATTGCCGTGCTGGCCCTGCTGTTCACCCTGATTGGCCTGAATCTGATGGGCCAACTCGAAGTGGGCAACCTGCTACCTGGTAATTTGGCCTCGATGCAGTTGCGCCACCCGCTGGGCGATGCGTTTTTGTCAGGTGTCTTGGCTGTGGCCATCGCCTCGCCCTGCACCGCGCCGTTCATGGGCGCCTCGCTGGGCTATGCCATCGCGCTGCCGGCCGGTCAGGCGCTGGGCATTTTTGCGGCGCTCGGGCTGGGGCTGGCCCTGCCCTATCTGGCCCTGAGTTTCTTGCCCAATTTGGCGGGCCTCCTGCCCCGGCCGGGCGCCTGGATGGACACTTTGCGCCGGTTTATGGCCTTTCCGATGTGGGCCACGGTGGTCTGGTTGCTCTGGGTGCTGGGCCATTTGAGCGGCGTGGATGGCGCGGCTAGCCTGCTGGCGCTGCTGCTGTGCGTGGCGCTGCTGGTCTGGTCGCTCAATCAGAGTGGGCGCAGCCGTACCGTGCTGACAGGTCTGTCGGTTCTGCTGACGCTGTGGCTGGCCAGCAGCATTGGCCCCAACGTGTTCAAGGAAGAATTGGCTACGCCGGCGGCTGCCACCTCCGGTGCTTGGCAGCCTTGGCAGCCGGGCCGCGTCGATACCGAACTTGCCGCGGGCAAACCCGTGTTTGTGGACTTCACCGCCGCCTGGTGCATCACCTGTCAGTACAACAAGAAGACCACGCTGGCCGACGCCGACGTGCTGGCCGACTTTGCGGCCAAGAAAGTCAGCCTGCTGCGCGCCGATTGGACGCACCGCGACCCCGTCATCACCCAGGCACTGGCAACCCTGGGGCGCAGCGGCGTACCGGTTTATGTGCTGTACCAGGCTGGAAAGCCTCCCGTCGTGATGTCGGAGGTGCTGAGCGTGGGCGAACTGCGCTCGGCGCTGGGCGCCTTGTAGGTCCCGGCGCTCCCCAAAACGTCGCCGGCCCACCTGCGACAATCCTTCCATCAACGTAAAGCATTCCGCGCACCGCCCCATGACCCAATTTGCCCCCCTCCAGAACGACACCTTTTTGCGCGCCTGCATGCGCCAAGCCACCAGCCACACGCCGCTGTGGCTGATGCGCCAGGCCGGCCGCTACCTGCCCGAATACTGTGCCACCCGCGCCCGTGCCGGCAGTTTCATGGGCCTGGCCACCAACACCGACTACGCCACCGAAGTCACGCTGCAGCCACTGGAACGCTACCCGCTGGACGCCGCCATTCTGTTTTCCGACATCCTGACCGTGCCCGACGCCATGGGCTTAGGGCTGTCGTTTGCGCAGGGCGAAGGCCCACGTTTCGCTACCGCCGTGCGCGATGAAGCAGCCGTTGCCAAGCTCGAAGTGCCCGACATGGACAAGCTGCGCTACGTGTTTGACGCAGTCACCTCGATTCGCAAGGCCTTGAATGGCCGCGTGCCGCTGATCGGTTTTTCAGGCAGCCCCTGGACGCTGGCCTGCTACATGGTCGAAGGCAAGGGCTCGGACGACTACCGCCTGGTCAAGACCATGCTGTACTCCCGCCCCGACCTGATGCACCGCATGCTGGCCGTCAACGCCGACGCGGTGGCCACCTACCTCAACGCGCAAATCGACGCAGGCGCGCAGGCTGTGATGATTTTTGATAGCTGGGGCGGCGTGCTGGCCGATGGCGCATTCCAGGAGTTCTCGCTGGCCTATACCAAGCGGGTGCTGGCACAGCTCAAGCGCAACGGCGTGGACGGCAAGGTCGTTCCCCGCATTGTGTTTACCAAAGGTGGCGGCCTGTGGCTGAAAGACATGGCACCTCTGGATTGCGAAGTGCTGGGCGTGGACTGGACGGTTAACCTGGGCGCCGCGCGCGCGCTGGTGGGTGGAGCCGAGAACGGCCCCGGCAAGGCGCTCCAGGGCAACATCGACCCCAACGTGCTGTTCGCCCCGCCAGCACAAATCGCCACCGAAGTGGCGCGCGTGCTGGATAGTTTCGGCACCCCGTACCAGGGCACTGGTACCGGCCC
>CAKZJN010000230.1 GCA_936943465.1 uncultured Rhodoferax sp. | reverse complement strand
GCACGGTCCTTGTCCAGGTGCTCCAGCGCCTGGTCGAGGCTGTGGCACACGGTCGGCACCAGTGCATCTTCCTCGGGAGGCAGATGGTACAGGTCCTTGGTGGCGGCTTCGCCGGGATGGATCTTGTTTTCCACGCCGTCCAGACCTGCCATCAGCAAAGCGGCAAAGCCCAGGTAGGGGTTCATCAGTGGATCGGGGAAGCGGGCTTCCACGCGACGGCCCTTGGGGTTCGCCACAAAGGGGATACGGATCGAAGCGGAACGGTTCTTGGCCGAGTAAGCCAGCTTGACCGGAGCTTCAAAGTGGGGAACCAGACGCTTGTAGCTGTTGGTACCAGGGTTGGTGATGGCGTTCAAGGCACGGGCGTGCTTGATGATGCCGCCGATGTAGTACAGCGCAAAGTCCGACAGACCGGCATAGCCGTCACCGGCGAACAGGTTCTTGCCGTCTTTCCACACGGACTGGTGCACGTGCATGCCGGAACCGTTGTCACCGTGGTAGGGCTTGGGCATGAAGGTAGCGGTCTTGCCGTAGGCATTGGCCACGTTGTGCACCACGTACTTTTGCAGCATGGTCCAGTCAGCGCGCTCAACCAGGGTGCTGAACTTGGTGCCGATTTCGTTTTGACCGGCGCCCGCCACTTCGTGGTGGAACACTTCAACCGGGATGCCCAGGGATTCGAGAATCAGGGACATCTCAGCGCGCATGTCTTGCGTGCTGTCAACGGGAGGAACGGGGAAGTAGCCGCCCTTGACGGTGGGACGGTGGCCGCGGTTGCCGCCTTCGAGCTTGGAACCCGAGTTCCAGGGTGCTTCGTACTCTTCGATTTCGTAGAAGGTGTTCTGGGGATCGGTGCTCCAACGGATGCCGTCGAAAATGAAGAATTCGGGTTCGGGACCGAAGAATGCGGTGTCGCCGATACCAGAGGCCTTCAGGTAGGCTTCAGCGCGCTTGGCAATCGAACGGGGATCGCGGTCATAGGCCTTGCCGTCGGCAGGCTCCACCACGTCGCAGTTCATCAACAGCGTGGTTTCTTCGAAGAAGGGGTCGATGTTGGCGGTGTTGGGATCGGGCATCAACAACATGTCGGATGCTTCGATGCCCTTCCAGCCGGCGATCGAGGAACCGTCGAAAGCGTGGCCGGAGGTGAACTTGTCTTCGTCAAAGTGCGAAACAGGCACGGTGGTGTGCTGCTGCTTGCCACGGGTATCGGTGAAGCGGAAGTCAACAAATTTGACTTCGTTCTCTTTCACCATCTTCATCACGTCTGCGACGGTCTTGGCCATCAATAACTCCTGTTGCCGGTTGTAAAAAGGTTTGCCAGATTCTCAATGCAGCTTTTGTGCCAGAACCTGCTGGCGATGCATTTCAAGAACGCCCGCTATTTTGCCCTGAGATTTCCCGGTTTACAGCGCAAAAATACACGCTCCGTCTGAGACCATGCGCCAAATGCACCAACTTGATGCAAACACATTTTGCACAGACTTGGTGCGACCTTATTTGCGCACCATTTCGGGGCCTAGTGGGATTTGCATGGTCTGCAGGGTGGACACCATTTCCTCGTAGGCCACCTGCGCCAACTTCGGTTCACCCTTCACGCCCAACTCGATATGTCGCCCGTACTGCGGGTGATCCACGCTGGGCAAACTGAACACCTTGACTGGATAGGACCGCTCAATGTGCTCCATCAAGGGCGTCAGCGACGCCTCCATGGCACCAAAAACAATCACCGAATTCTCTTGCCAGGCGCCCTGTTTGAAGTAGTCACGGTACTGGGTGTCGAGCACCCATTCCACCATGGGGTGCGCCATAACCGGGAAACCCGGAACAAAATGCACCGCCCCAGCACCAGCGCCTTCGCAACTGAAACCAGGAATCTTGTTGTAGGGGTTGGGAATGATGCGCGCTGAGGCCGGAAACACGCCCATGTTCAGGCGGTGCATGTTGTCGTCACGGTCCGGCTCGTAGGGCACGCCCTTTTCCCGTGCAATGTCTTGCATGCGCTCCTGAATCAGCGCCTTGGCCTCGGGATGCAACTGCAATTGCTGCTGCAAGGCGTTGGCAGCGCAAGCGCGCGTGTGGTCATCGGGCGTGGCGCCAATGCCGCCAAACGAAAACACCACATCGCCCGAAGAAAAGGCATGGCGCAGGGTCTGGGTGATGCGCTCGGGGTCATCGCCCACGTAGTCGGCATATGCCAGTTGCAGGCCGCGCGCGCCTAGCAATTCAATGGCTTTGCTCAGGTGGCGGTCTTCGCGACGGCCCGACAAAATCTCGTCGCCGATGATGATGATTCCAAAATGCATAAAGCGTCCTAAGGTTGGCTAACCGGGAGTTGGGGCGCTGCCGCCTCCACGGTACGGGTGTCGGGAACATTGACACGGTTTTGCAGGCGCAAGGCGTGCAAGGCTCCCAGACAAAAGTGCGTGAACCACAGTGTGGCAAAGGCAAAGACCAGCGTGTAAATCCAGATGGCCAGCGGCAGCAGCAGCACAAAGGCCGGGGCAAAACCGGCCCCCAGCACCCACACCAGGCTGGGCGATGCGCCCAGATAGCCCGTCACTACGCCCATCAGCAACAACCAGCCGCTGTGCGCCTTGAAAATCGCCCTTCGTTCGGCCGCGTCAGCATGATTGGCCAACGCGTCAAACGCCATCACACGAAAGGTGAGCCAGCCCCAAATCAAAGGCGGCACCAGCAGCGCGAGCGGCGGCACCAGCCACAAGGGAGTCGAAATGACCAGCGCTATGGCCGCCAGAACAGTCGAAACCAGGGTCCACAACAGGCTGCTGGCCAGACCACCGCCCTGCTTCTCTTGCAGAGCTGGAAAGCGGTTGAGCGCCACCAGGCGTACCACGGCGGGGGTCATCAGCAAGGCCACCGCCAGCATCGACACAATGACGATCAGCGGCGTCAACGCGAACACCAGCAGCAAGGGAACCAGCACCGACTTGAAGCGACTGGCGCCGACGCTGTCGAGCCATTGCCAGACGCGGTCGGTGTAGGCAAAGGAGTCCAGCCACAGGCGCGTCTGGTCCAAGGCGTTGTCCCAGAAAAAGTAGCCCAGCCCCAGCGAAAGGGCCACCATAAGCCCCAGCGGCAAGAGCGACAGAACGATCACGCGCGGGTGCACGCAATACACCAAGGCGCGAAAAAAAGATTCCAGAAACAAGGACATCCGGCAAGCATACCGCGCGGGCGTTTTCCGGCAGGCATGCCCGGGGAATGGCTGGCCGTACAGCCGCCTATTTACCGGCGATAAGGGCCAGATCCGCCTCGGTTAACCAGCGCCATTGGCCCGGTGCCAGATTAGCCGGCAAGGCCAGATTGCCAATTTGCGAGCGGTGCAGGCCTTCGACCCGGTTGCTCACGGCCGCCACCATACGCTTCACCTGGTGGTACTTGCCTTCGGTCAGGGTCAGGCGCAAATCGAACTCGCCCACCGCCTCACAAGCAGCCGCCCGCACCGGCTTGGGGTCGTCCTCCAGCACCACGCCGTCCAGCAGTTTGCGCACCTGTCGTTCGTCTAGCGGGTGTTTGACGCGCACCTCGTAGACCTTGGGCACATGGTGCCGCGGCGAACTCATGCGGTGAATAAATTTGCCGTCGTCGGTCAGCAGCAGCATGCCGGTGGTGTCCTGGTCGAGCCGCCCCACCGCCTGCACACCCTGCACGGCAGCCTTTTGCGGCCGCATCCGCAGCGGGGAAGGCAACAAGGTGTAGATGCTGGGATAGGTAGAGGGCTTTTGCGAGCACTCGGTACCGGTGGGCTTGTTCAGCACCAGATAGGCTTTCTCGGCATAGGGCCAGTCGACGCCCTGCACCCGAAAACGCAGCGCATCGGTGTCAAAGTCGGCGGCCGCTTCTGCGCAAGGCTGCGCAGCCGCCTCACCGGGCACATAGACCTGTACATGGCCCTGTTGAACCAAACCGGCGCAAACGCGGCGGGTGCCAAAACCTTGGGAGTAAAGAATGTCCTGCAATTGCATGGGGCGTAGTATCGCAGTGCCCTAGCCCCTTTTGATCCATGCGACGCAAACGCCCTTTGGCCCAGATTGACCCGCAGCGCTGTACCGGCTGTGGGCGTTGCATTGCGGCCTGCCCTTTGCCCATCATTGCCTTTGAAACCCAGGATTGGCGCAAGTACGCGGTGCTGCAAGACGCCCCGCGCTGCACGGGCTGCGGTGTCTGCGAGCCGGTTTGTCCGGTGGGGGCGATCAGCCTGGTACAGCGACCAGAGATTTAATTCCGAACTGCGCC
>CAKZJN010000229.1 GCA_936943465.1 uncultured Rhodoferax sp. | reverse complement strand
AAGTTTGAAGGCATTGAGGCCTTACCCAAGCGCGTGCAGGTGATGGCATCCGATACCGTTGCGGTCAAGGCCCTGATTGCCCGCGAATGCGGCTACTGAGCAGGTTTAGGACATGGCAACGCCGCCGCGTGCACCCCTAAAACCTCTGTCTGAAGCGCTGGCACAACTGCTGGCGACGGTTACGCCGCTGGCCCAGACCGAGCGCGTTGCGACGCTGGAAGCCGATGGCCGCGTACTGGCGCAAGACGTGGTGTCTGCCCTGCATGTACCGCCGCAAGACAACAGTTCGATGGATGGTTACGCCCTGCGCGTGCAGGATGTGGCGCAGGCGGGTACCGTGTTGCCGGTGTCGCAGCGCATTGCTGCAGGTTCTGCTGGAACGCCTTTGCAGTCGGGTACCGTGGCGCGCATCTTTACCGGGGCTCCGGTACCTGCCGGGGCCGATGCCATCGTGATGCAGGAAGACTGCGTGGCCGTGCCAGTCGCCGAAGGCGCCACACCGCAGGTGCAGGTCAACGTGGTTGCGCAGCCTGGCCAATGGATTCGTCGCGCCGGTGAAGACGTAACGCGCGGTGCGGTCGTGCTGGCGGCGGGGCAACGTCTGGGGCCGGCTGCCCAAGGCTTGGCTGCCAGTATTGGCATGGACCGCTTGACCGTAGTCCGTCGCCCGCGTGTGGCTTTGTTCTCCACCGGCGATGAACTGGTGATGCCCGGCAGCGTGGCCCCGCAGGACATGCCGCCCGGAGCCATCTACAACTCCAATCGTTTCTTTTTGAACAGCCTGTTGCGGCGTCTGGGGTGCGAGGTCACCGACCTCGGCATCGTTCCGGACCAATTCGATGCCACGGTGCAAGCCCTGCGCGATGCAGCCGCCACGCACGATGTGATTCTGACGAGCGGCGGGGTTTCCGTAGGTGAAGAAGACCACATCAAGCCAGCAGTGCAGTCGCTGGGCAGCCTTGATTTGTGGCAGATCGCGATCAAACCTGGCAAACCTTTTGCCCACGGTAAGGTAGGCGCGGCGCACTTTATTGGTTTGCCTGGCAACCCCGTGTCTAGCTTCGTGACGTTCATGGTTCTGGTGCGGCCCTTCCTGTTGCGTCTGCAAGGCGTGATGGTGCTGGAGCCTATATCGCAAGTTGCCCGTGCCGACTTTGCCTGGCCGCGTGCCGACAAGCGCCAGGAGTTTTTGCGGGTGCGCCGCAATGCGCAGGGCGGACTTGATTTGTTCCCCAACCAGAGTTCGGGCGTGTTGACCTCGGCGGTGTGGGGCGACGGGTTGGTGGACAACCCGGGTGGTCAAACCATCCAGCCCGGTGATACGGTTCGATTTATTCCGTTTGTAGAGCTATTGGCATGAAGATTACGGTTCGCTATTTCGCCTCCATCCGCGAAGCCCTGGGTACTGGCTCCGAGAGCCTGGAAACACAAGCGACCAATTTGGCGCAACTGCGCGATGAACTGATTGCCCGCCCGGGTGCCGCTGCCGAGGTGTTGGCGCGGGGGCGTGCTGTGCGCTTGGCCTTGAACCAGGTCATGAGCGATGAAGCGGCTCTGCTGACCGAGGGCTGCGAAGTGGCCTTCTTTCCGCCGGTAACGGGGGGCTAAATCCATGACCCAGGCGCGCGTTTCCATTCAAACCGAAGACTTCGACCTGTCCGCCGAAGTGGCCCTTTTGCGCGCCTCAGACGCCCGGGTCGGAGCGGTGTGCAGTTTCGTGGGCACGGTGCGTGACCGCAATGGCGGCGTCGACCCTTCGGTGCAGTCGATGGAACTTGAGCACTACCCTGGCATGACCGAGAAGTCGATCGAAGCGATGATCGATGAGGCACAGCGACGCTTTGACATCTTTGGTGCCCGCGTGGTGCACCGCGTGGGACTGTTGCAGCCGCTGGATCAGATCGTGCTGGTGGCGGTGACTTCGGCGCACCGCGGCGAAAGCTTCAAGGCCTGCGAGTTTCTGATGGACTACCTGAAAACGCAGGCGCCGTTCTGGAAGAAAGAGAAAACGCCCGCAGGTGCGCTTTGGGTTGATGCACGGGTTTCCGATGACGCGGCCCTGCAACGATGGGGCATCTCCGGGGCCAACGCTGCGTAGATGAGCGCGTTGGGCACGCGCCCAAGCCCGATAAGGCAATCTTGCTTTGATTGATGCGCATCAATGGCGCGCACCGGCTGTGTGCGCTGCAGCACTTGAAATCCAGGCTCTCAGCCCCCAAGCTGGGAAGCAACAAACGAAAACGTCAATCCAGAAGACGTCACATAAGGATTTCATATGCGTACGGACAAACTCACAACGAAATTTCAGGAAGCCTTGGGCGATGCCCAGTCTTTGGCGCTGGGCAATGACCACGCCTACATCGAGCCGGCCCACGTGCTGGTGGCTATGTTGCGCCAGGACGATGGCCCCAAGGCGCTGCTGCAGCGCGCAGGGGTGAATGTCAATGGCCTGCTAACGGCGGCTGAAGGGGCGGTCAAAAAGCTGCCCACCGTGCAAGGCCAAGAGCAGGTGCAGGTTGGGCGAGACACGGTGACGCTGCTGCAGGCGGCTGAGAAAGAGTCCATTAAACGCGGGGACCAGTTTGTTGCCAGCGAGTTGTTTTTGCTGGCGCTTTCGGACCACAAGGGCGACATCGGGAATCT
>CAKZJN010000228.1 GCA_936943465.1 uncultured Rhodoferax sp. | reverse complement strand
CGGTGCCCGGTTTGTAGATCGCAGCAGGATCGGCGCTGACCGCTACGCCATGGATCGAAAAGGTCGTGGGAGTGCCGGTGACGCTGCTGTTGGACACCGCGGGGCTGGCATCCACTAGGCCAGTCAGACCGGCCACTGCGGACGCCGGCAAGATGGCCACCGACAAAGCGGTCAGACCGCCGTTGCCGTTGACCACGCTGCGCACGATCACATGCTTGGACCTGGTTGGCTCAGCCAGATAGGTGCCAAAGGTGCTGCTGTTGAAGGGGTTGGTAGCTGGGTCGCCTTGGTTCCAAGTGCGCGTGGACATATCGGTGAGGCGGGTTTGTGCGTTCACGTCCACGGTTTGCCCTAACAGCGAAACGCTGTAGGAGGTGCCCGAGCCTGCGATGGTCGCCGCATTCACATTGCCGCGCAATTCCACCTGCACGCTGGCGGCGGCTTGGATGACTTTGAGCGCGGAGGCTGAGAGGGACTGAGCCGTTCCGGTAATGACGCCTTTCACTAGCAACAGGTCCCCGGCGGCGGGCAAGGTGATGCCCGGCGCGGAGGCATCCACGGTGATGCCGCGCACCACGAAGCTGGATGCGCTGCTGTTGACCGAGGACACCACGCCTTCGACCTCTATGGATTGACCGACCACTTGCACCGGCAATTTGGCAGCACGACGTGCCACCGAGGGTGCGAAGCTGGTTGCGGGAATTGCCGTTGCCGAGGCGGAGCCAACGGCAATCACCTGGCCGGCGCTAAAGGCCGTAGCGCAGGGGGTGACGGTGCCTGCCACCTTGCAGACCGTTGTGGTGAAGTCGAGCGTCAGGCCGCCAATGGAGGGCACGGAGCCACTGAAAGTGAGTGGGCCCTCCACCTTGAAACTGTGGTCTGGCGGGTTCGTAAAGGGCAGGTCGGATGCGGAAATCAGGGTGGCCACCACATTTGTGCTGCCACGGGTGCCCGAAATTTGGTAGCCATGCACCGTGACGTAGGTGCCCGGTGCTGCAGCGGATGTGGTGGCGGTCAGCAAGGACAAAGACGAAACCGCAGTGCAGGGTGCAGTGGTTGCCACAACGCAGGCGCGATGGTCGCTGAAACTCGTGGACCCATTCACCTGCACTTTTTGGCCCATGACGTTTGCAGTGCTGGTTGAGGTGTCTACTGCATCGACATAGCCCCGCAGCAAGGGGTGCAGGCGCAACTCGCTGGCTTCGGGGGCTGCGTTGGTGGTGCCCGGCGCAGGCTTTACATCCACCACCATACCCACTTCGAGACCGGCAGCCGTGTTGGCGGTGGTCCCGTAATCGTCGTCTATGAACAGCGCTCTTCTGGTTCCAAATTCATGGCCGTTGACGAAGACACTGCCAAATGCCGTGATGGTTCCGCTGGAGCCTGAGACCGACATGGCGTCAGAAGACGCCGCGCCAGAACCACCGCCGCAGGCCGATAAACCTGCACCCAACAACAGGCTAAGGGATACGGCTGCCAGAAGGCGGTTAGACAAAAGCCGATGGGCTTGCTGGGACATTGAACGCTCCGCTGAATGAAAGGCGCGTGGCCACGGGGACCATGCACATTTCATTCTAGGAGTGCTATCCACGCGCGACGGGCCATACCGCGAAAAAATGGGCAATTCAGGCGCCGGGCCTCCCACCCGTGCCGGACATTGCTTAACGCGCAGCGGCCACCACTTTCAGGATGTTGCTGCCCAGTTCCTCGGCCACAAACTTTGCCACATAGGCGTCGGCGCCCGAGCTTCGGGCGTGGTTTTCGGTGGCGGTGCCGGAGAGCGAGGAGTGAATCATCACCGGGATGCCGTCAAAGCGCGGGTCGTCCTTGATGTTGCGGGTGAGGGTAAAGCCGTCCATCTCGGGCATTTCCAGGTCGGTCAGCACCATCGCCACCCGGTCGCGCAGCGGGATGCCCTGGGCTTTGCATTGCCCATGGATGCTCTCGAGTTTTTCCCAGGCTTCCTTGCCGCTCTTGGTCATGATCACGGGAATGTTCATGGCTTTCAGGGCCTGCTCGATCATCATGCGGGCGACGGCGGAATCGTCGGCCGCAATGATCAGGGAACCTGCCGGAATGGAGCCCTTGGGCATGACGGTGTCATCGCGGAACACATGGTGCTGGGAGGGGAACACGTCACGCAGAATTTGCTCCACATCGAGCACCTGGGCCAGGCGGGTGTTTTCGTTTTCACCGTCCAGGCGCGCCAGGCTGGTGACCAAGCCGCCACCCGTGCCATCGGCCGAGAGCGCCTGTTTCCAGTCGAGTCGGACGATTTCCACCACCTCTTCCACGGCAAACGCCTGCGTCGTGCGGGCGAATTCGGTGACCAACAAAATGCCCAGTCCCTTGACCGGGTCGCAGCCTACGATTTTGGGCAGGTTCACCACCGGAATCAACTGGCCGCGCACATTGGCAATGCCCATTACGTTGGGGCCGGCGTTGACCATGGCGGTGATGTCCGGCATCACCATGATTTCGCGCACCTTGAAGACGTTGATGCCAAACAATTCGTGTTTCAGGGCACCACCGGGTTGGCCCAACCGGAACAGCAGCAACTCAAACATATTGTTGCTGGAGGACGCGTTGCGTTTTTCCTTGTCGCTACCAAATGACGTGGCCATGGCTCTCACCCTTCAATCAATGCTTTGCTGCATTGTGGACGAAATTTAAAGCCCGGAACTTGCGAAATGTCAGTAGTGCGGAGGGGTAATCACCCACAGCACACGGGTTGCCGTGCTGCCCGGATTGGCGCAACGGTGCGTTTCCGTACTCTTGAAGGAAAAGCTGTCGCCCTCCTGGAGTGTGAAGTGGCGCCCGGAGACCCACAATTCCAGTGTGCCGGCCAGCACCAGGCCGGCCTCAGCGCCATCGTGGCTGTAGTCTTCGCTGTCGGCACCCGGCGCAATGGTGCTGATCAGCAGTTCCAGCGGCCCGCTCAGGTTGGGGGACAACAGTTCTTCGGTGATGCCCAGGCCGGTAAACGACATGCTGCGCCGGTTGTTGGCCCGCACCACGATGTCACGCTCGCTGGCATCGCCATCGGACTTTTGCTGAAAGAACCAGTTCATGTGAACGCCCAGCGCGTCGCTGATCTTTTTCAGCACGCCAATCGGCAGGCGCGAGTGGTTACGTTCCAACTGACTGAGGTAGCCGACCGAGATACCGGCTTTTTCGGCCACCTCTTTCAGGGTCAGGTTTTTGATCAGGCGCAACTCACGCAATTGCTCGCCAATCGCCGCTTCGGGGTCGAAGTCGGGCGCGCTGCTGCCCACGGACGCAGCATCGTCGGGCTGGGGCAGTCGCATTGCTTGGATGGCCATGGCCGAAGTTTAGCCTTGGGTTTAGCTCTTGATGCGCAGGCTCTTGGGGTCGTAAAACGGCGCCAGCGACGGCGTGGCCGGCACGCGCACGCCTGCCACTTCAACCTCGTAGGCGCCCTGCAGCAGTTGGTCGGCATCCCCGGCGCCGGGCGCGCTGCCGAACTCCACATAGCCCATGCCCAACGATTTTTGAAGCGCGTGACCGTACATGCCGGAGCTGATGCGGCCGACGATGGCGCCATCGCGGTAAATCGGCTCGTTGTGATACAGCAGCTTGGAGTCGTCGTGCAGCGCGAACTGCACCAGCTTGCGCGTGAGGCCCTGGGCCTTTTGCTGCTGCAAGGCCTCCAACCCGGTAAAACCACCGGCCTTGTTCATCGCCACCGCAAAGCCCAAGCCGGCCTGCTGCGGGGTGTCTTCGTCGCTGATGTCGTGGCCCCAGTGGCGGTAGCCTTTTTCCATACGCAGGCTGTTGAGCGCGTGGTAACCGCACAGCTTCAGGCCGAACGCCGGGCCAGCTTCCAACAGCACATCAAACACGCCCATGGTGCATTCGGTCGGGATATACAACTCCCAGCCCAGTTCGCCCACGTAGGTGATGCGGCTGGCGCGCACGCGGGCATAGCCCAGGTCAATGATTTGCGAGGTGCCAAACGGGAACGCGGCATTGGACAAATCAGCCGGTGTCAGACTCTGCAGCAACGCGCGGCTCTTCGGGCCCATGACGCTGAGCACGGCCATGCTGGAACTGATGTCGGTCGCAATGGCGTGGGCATCAGCCGGAATCTGGCTTTGCAGCCAGGCGAAGTCGCGGGTCTGGGTCGCGGCAGCGGTGACCACTAAAAAGCGATCGGGTGCTTCGCGCGTAATCGTCAGGTCGGCCTCAATGCCACCCCGCGCATTGAGCCACTGCGTGTAAACCATCTTGCCGACCGGAACGGCCACATCGTTGGCACAAATGCGGCCCAACACGCGCTCGGCATCGGGGCCTTGCACCACAAACTTGGCAAACGAAGACTGGTCGAACAGGCCTACCGCGTTGCGCACGGCGTTGTGCTCGGCAGCGGTGTGCTCAAACCAGTTCTGGCGGCCGTAGCTGTATTCGTATTCGGCCTTGACACCGGCGGGAGCGAACCAGTTGGCACGTTCCCAACCGGCGGTCTCGCCAAAGCAGGCCCCCAACGCTTTCAGGCGGTCGTGCAGCACCGAGCGGCGCACGCCCCGCGCGGTCGCCGGCTGGCGGAAGGGCCAGTGCATGTCGTAGAGCAGGCCCAGCGTTTCCACGGTGCGGTCGCGCAGGTATTTTTTGTTGCGCTGGAATGGCATGCAGCGGCGGATGTCCACGTCCCACAGGTCCATGGGCGGGTGGCCGTCGAGCATCCAGTCGGCCAGCACCTTGCCCGCGCCCCCGGCAGATTGAATGCCGATGGAATTGAATCCGGCGGCCACAAACAGATTGCGCACTTCGGGTGTTTCACCCAGCAGGTAGCGGTCGTCGGGGGTAAAGCTTTCGGGGCCGTTAAAGAACAGGTTGATGCCAGTGTTGGCCAGGGCGGGCAGGCGCTTCATGGCGCTGGCCAGCAAAGGCTCGATGTGCTCCAGGTCGTCGGGCAACGAGTCAAAGCTGAAGCTCTCAGGAATGCCCTGCATGCCCCAGGGCTTGGCGACGGGCTCAAACCAGCCGACCAGCAGTTTGCCCGCGTCTTCCTTGAAGTAGGCGCAGTTATCGGGGTCGCGCATGACGGGCAGGTTGGAATGCAGGCCCGGCATGGGCTCGGTCACGATATAAAAGTGTTCTGCCGCATGCAGGGGCACGGTGGTGCCGGTTTGCGCGCCGAGTTCGTGTGCCCACATGCCGGCGCAGTTGACCACCATGTCGGCCCGGATTTCGCCCTTGGCGGTGCGCACGCCCACGGCCTTTCCGTTTTCCACCAGGATCTTTTCAACCGCAGTGTTCTCAAAAATTTTGGCGCCCCGGTTTTTGGCGCCCTTGGCCAGCGCCTGGGTCGTGTCAATCGGGTTGCAGCGGCCGTCTTTGGGCAGGAACACGCCGCCCACCACGTCCTCGGTGGTCACGCCGGGCCAGGTGGCGGCAATCTCGGCGGGGCTCATGGTCTGCACTTCGAGTCCGAAGCACTTTGCCATGGAGGCACCGCGCAGTAGTTCTTCCATGCGTGCCGCGTGGGTGGCAATGGCCATGGACCCGGTTTGGCGGAAGCCGGTGGCCTGGCCTGTTTCCTGCTCCAGTGAGGCATACAAATTGGCCGTGTACTGGGCCAGGCGGGTCAGGTTGTAGGTGGCGCGCAATTGGCCAACCAGACCGGCGGCGTGCCAGGTGGTGCCGCAGGTGAGTTGCTTGCGTTCCAGCAGGACCACATCGGTGCAGCCCCGCAAAGTGAGGTGGTAGGCCAGACTGCAGCCCACCACACCGCCGCCCACAATCACCACGCTCGCACGGTTCGGGAAATCCATAAGGCCTCCGGAAGTAAAATTTTCAGGTAAATTTATTCTACTGTGAAAATTTAGTCCAAAATTTCACAAAGACCTCTACAATTTCTGCAGATTTGCAATGGTGGTGAAATTCCCTGGCCTTGGCTATTGGGGTTTTTATGCCCCGACTCCTGGAGACAGACATGACCGAACACGTGAAAGTGGTGGTGATTGGCGGTGGCGTGGTGGGCTGCAGTGCGCTGTACCACCTGGCCGCGTTGGGTGTGAAAGACGCCTTGTTATTAGAGCGTGACGAACTGACCTCCGGTTCCACCTGGCACGCCGCTGGCAACTTGCCGACTTTTTCCACCAGTTGGAGCATTCTCAAATTACAGAAGTACTCGGCTGCGCTGTACCGCAAGCTGGCCGCCAATGCCGAAGACCCGATCAACTACCACCTGACCGGCTCGGTGCGTCTGGCGCACACGCAAAGCCGCATGGACGAGTTTCATCACGTCCAAAGCATGGCCAAGGCGAATGGGCTGGACTACGAAATTCTGTCCCCCGCCGAGCTGAAAGACCGCTACCCGCTGATTGAAACGCACGACCTGCGCGGTGCCTTGTGGGACCCGTTGGACGGCGATATTGATCCGTCCCAACTGACGCAGGCGCTGGCCCGCGAAGCCCGCGCGTTGGGTGCCACCATCCGCCGCCACACCCGTGTGACGGCCCTGCAGCAAAAGCCCAACGGCGAATGGATTGTGACTACCGACAAGGGTGAAATCCACTGCGAAATCGTAGTTAACGCTGCCGGCTACCGCGCCGCCGAAGTCATGAAGATGGTGGGACGCCACCTGCCGCTGGCGGTGATGTCGCACCAGTATCTGGTGACCGAAGACTCCGAAGAACTGCTGGCCCGGGGCAATGCCCGTCTGCCCTTGCTGCGCGACCCGGACACTTCGTATTACCTGCGCCAGGAACGCAACGGCTTCATCCTGGGGCCATACGAGTGGAAGGCCACGCCGATGTGGCTGGATGGCATGCCCGACGACTTTGCCAACCAGCTCTGGAATGACGACTTTGACCGGTTGGAGCAATACATTGAGGACGCCATGGCGCGCGTGCCGGCCCTGGCGCGCGCCGGCATCAAGCGCGGCGTGAACGGCCCGATTCCGTATTCGCCCGATGGCAACCCGCTGATCGGACCGGAGCCGGGCCTGCGCAACTTCTTCCACTGCAACAACTTCAGCTTTGGCATCACCCAGGCCGGTGGCGCTGGAAAGGCGCTGGCCGAATGGGTGGTGCATGGCGCACCCGAGTGGGACTTGTGGTCGCTGGACCGTCGCCGTTTTGGCGACTACGCCACCACCGCCTACACCGTGGCCAAGGCGGTCGAGGTGTACCAGAACGAATATGCGTCGAGCTT